>DASZFO010000379.1 GCA_035939775.1 Pirellulales bacterium
AGATCGCCGCCAATCCCGGAGCATAGATCGGCCCGCTCCGCGCCAGCCGGAAATCGGGCGACTTTGTACTGTGCGATTCGTTCGTCGGTAGCTTGCTCCAAACCGACGGACGAAAAGAACATCCGCCGAGCGAGGGAGAACTTCTCCGCCGCTCGCCGTCTCAGCGCCGCCTGCTGCAGAACCAAATGAGTCCGTTTGGCCGAAAGGTCTTTCCGTAGTCGGCCGGCGAGCGCCGGGGTCGGTTCCGCGGAGCCCGATGCCAGTTCGAGCCAGCGGGCCGCATCACCGCTCACAAGCCAGCGGTAATCCGTTCGAGAGATTGGCGAAATTGCCATTTTGTTGACAGCCCATTGGCGGGCGTTTATGATCGACTTAGGTTCTTTTGGCGGTGTACTTTGCGCTATCGATCGGCTCGCGGCCGCGATACCGATGGCCGGAGGCATCGCCATTGGTCCGCCGACATGACGACAGTGGGCGCGGTTCCAGGGCCACGTTGCCGCTTGCCCGCGGTTCGCAATCTCATCTTATCATCGGCCACAAGGCTCGTTTTACAATTTAGGTTCGGGCTTCGGCCCGCGGAGGAGAGCGCACGATGGCAGCCAAGGAAAATCAAGGTCTTCAGATCGCGCTAATCGGCTTTGTCATGCTCACGATTCTGCTGAGCGTGACGACGTATTTATTCTTCAAGAACTGGCAGGAGGCTGACGGAAAAATGAAAGCGGCCCAAACTGATGCCAGCAAAGCCAACGACAGCAAGACCGCGGCGGACAAAGACGTCGCCGACTTGAAGACGATCATCGGCAGCGCCCCGACCGACGACGTAGGCAAGATCAAGACCGATGTGAGCAGCAGCATCAACGGCCAGTACGTTGCGCTCGGACTTACGGCGCTACCGGCCGATCAGCAGAACTTGTTAAAGGTCAATACGGAACTCGGCACCACGATCAAGGCCAAGTATGCCGACGTGGAAAGTCGCGACACCGACATCAAGAATCTAAAGAAGCAGCTTGCGGCCGATGCGGAAAAGGCGACGGCGAAACTGAACGAGGCCGTGGCGGCCCGTGACGCGGCGGTGGCCGACCTGGACAAGGAGCGAGCTGCCTACAAGGCGGCCGTCGACGAACTCAAAACGGGCAAGGAGCAGCTCGTTCAGGACAAGAACGACTTGAACAAGAAACTCGACGAACTCAAGGCCGGCGACGATCGGCGCACCGCTGAGTTGCGGTCCCAATTGGACAAGACGAACAAAGACCTGGCCGCAATCAAGGACGCCTACAATAAGTATTTTCATCTCGATCCTTCGGCGACCGGCGGGCAAATCACCTGGGTCAATCAGCGCGACGAGATGGCCTATATCAATCTCGGGTGGGACGACGGGCTCCACCGCCGGATCACGTTCAGCGCCTACCCGCCTGGAACGACCGACGTGGAAAAGGGGGTCGCCAAAGGGAAGATTGAAGTGATCAACGTCACCGGACCTCATCAGGCCGAGGCGCGGATCGTCGAGAACCCTGTCAACAATCCGCTCTTGCCCGGCGACATGATCCACACCCAAGGCTGGCATCCCGGCCAGCACGAGCATTTCGCCATCGCCGGCTTCATCGACATCGACGGCGTGGGACGCGATCAAACGAAGAAGCTGCACGACCTGATCCTCGCCAATGGCGGAATCGTCGATGTCGAACTCGTCGAGGAAAAGAGCGCCGAGGGCAAAACGATCTTCAAGTCCAAGGGAGAGATGACGGTCAACACCCGCTATCTGATTATGGGGGAACAGTCCGCCGACAAAGCGGTGGTGTCCGAGCGACTCAGCGCTTCGGGGGGACTCAGCAAGGAGGCCGCCCGACTGGGAGTGGAGCAGATCGGCCTGCAGAAATTCCTGGGCATGATGGGCTACACGCCGCATTCCGCCGCCGGCATCGGGTCATCCGCTCCGGACGCAGACACCAACGGTTTCCGCCCACGCACGCCCCCCGCCCGCGGCAAGGATGACGGCGCATTCTAGGATGATTCACAGCGGCTCACACCGCCCGGCGTCGAATTCGGCATTGGCTTGACGCGCCGCCTCGTCGAGACGCCCGGCGCGAATATCCGCTTCGATTTGGCGGTCCCATGCTTCGGCGAAAAACTCCTCGAACCAGCGCGCGAATTCCGCTAGATCGTCAGGGGGTAGGCTGGTTACAACGGTTTCCAACTCGTGTAGCGTCACGTTTGCCTCCAGATTGCACCGAAGATAATTCTATTGTCCCATCCACGCAATCATGCGACAAGAGGCTGTAGAATGCTACGGATGGATTCGTTGAACGACTCGGTAAAGACGTTAGAACTTATCGCCCATCGCGGGGCATCTTGGGACGCGCCGGAGAATACGGTCTCGGCCGTCCGGCTGGCTTGGGAGCAGGGGGCGGATGCCGTCGAGGCCGATTTTCGCTTGACTCGCGACGGGCAGATCGTCGCGATCCACGACGATTCGACGCTCCGCATCGCCGGCGTCGATCTCCGCGTTCGGGAGCATTCTCTTGATGAGCTTCAGGCGCTCGATTTCGGCAGTTGGAAGAGCGATCGCTTCCGCGGGGAGCGAATCGCGACGCTCGACCAACTCTTGGCCACGATGCCGGCCGGTAAGCGGTTCTATGTCGAGATCAAATGCGGGGCAGAGATTGCCGGGCCGTTGGCCGCAAGCGTTCGCCAAGTGGGCTTGGCGGACGAGCGGATCGTCGTGATCTGCTTTTCGTCTGCCGTGCTGGTGCAGGTTCGCCGGGCGCTCCCAAAATCGCCGACTTACCTTGTCGTCGAGTTTCTCCGCGATCCGCAATCTGGCGCTTGGTTTCCCGATGCGGAGGCGATGCTCTCCGAGGCCGTTCGCACCGAGTTGACTGGGCTGGATTTGATGGCCGCTCGGCTGGATTCGGGATTGGTTGCCCGAGCGAAGGAGGCGGGGCTGGACCTCTGCGTCTGGACGGTCGATTCGCCGGAAGAGGCGCGGCGCACGCTGGATCTAGACATCCACCGGATCACGACCAATCGTCCTGGCTGGCTCCGCGAACAGCTCTGATGGCGCGTAGATAGCAGCGAATAACCGCCTCCGGAATCCGTTCTCGATGCGCTGTCTACGGTCTGCTGTCTACGGTATGATGGAAAGTAGCTGGCCGCGACGATTCACCGCGCGAGCCGGTCTCATCCGCGAGAGGTTCCTCATGTCGAAGGCCGTCGTCGATCCCGGCGAAGTCCGCCGCTTCGCTCATCAGCTCAAGCAGTTCACGGGTGAATTGCTCAATCAAATGGCGGTCGTGCAGCGGCAGGTGAGCGGCCTGGGAGCCACGTGGCGCGATCAAGAGCACAAGAAGTTTCTCGAGGATTTCGAGCAGCAGATTCAAGTCCTGCGGCGGTTCGTGGAATCCACCAATCAATACGTGCCGTATTTGATTCGGAAGGCCGAGCGGGTTGAAGAGTATTTGCACCAGCGGTGATTCGCCATGCAGGGCCCGGCTTACGTCAACTCGATCGCCGCTATTCAGAACTTCAAGAATGCGCTCGTGATGTATGTGGCGGAATCGAATCAGGGGACGACCAACTTGGAGACGGAGATTCGGCGGGCGTATGACTGGATCGCCGTCGATCGGGCCCAATACTGGCGCAATGAAATCCGCCGGGCAAACGACGCCGTCGTCCGAGCGAAAGACGAGTTGCACCATGCCCGGACCTTCAAACGGATCGACGATTATGTTCCGTCGTGCATCGATGAACGCAAAGCCCTCGAACGGGCGCAGCAACGGCTCAAGCTGGCCGAGGACAAGGCCGAGGCGGTAAAAAAATGGACCCGCGCCCTTCAACACGAGTTGAACGAATACGCCGGACGGATGGCGCAATTCAACGCCTTGCTCGAGATCGATCTACCCAAGGCGACGGCCAGTTTGGAGCGCGTTCTGGCCGCGCTCGATGACTATATTTCCACGAAGGCCCTCAGGCCGATGGCAGAACCTCGCTTGGGGGAGGTGGAGAGCAGTGGCTCAATGGCGATGCCGCGCGAAGAGCGCGACGACCAGAACACGCGGCTAACAGAACAGAGCGATTCGGTGGTCGGCGTCGAGGTCGGCGCGCCGCCGATTGACGAAAGCAACCTGACCTCCGACTCCCCGGCGGTCCACGAAGAGTCCCCCTCATGATTGTTGGCGATCTGGTGACGGGCGCTGCGAAGCTGTCCGGGGCCCTGAAGAATCTCTATTTGCACTGGGATGAGACGAAGGACCAGTGGCAGGATGCCGCCGGCCGCCGGTTCGAGGAGGATCATCTCGTGCCATTGGAGCCGAAGGTCCACCTGACGCTCGACGCCGTCGCCCGGCTCGCCGAGGTGCTGGAACGGGCACAGCGCGAGTGCAATTAGACGGCGGCAGCTTCGTTATACTCATGGGGTACTGATACGTCCAATGTCCAGCCTGCTATCCATCGCGGTTCAAAGGACGCTCGTGGCCGATCTCAAGCGGCTCGCGGCGGACCGCGATGCGGCCGAAAAGCGTATCCGAACCGAGTTTCTCTCCCGCAACGACGCGGCCGAGAAGGAGCTTTCCGCCGCGAAGGAGCAAAGCGCCAAGCGCTTCAAGGCTGATTCCGACGCCACGCAACGCGAATTCGATCAGGCTCTCGGCCAGCCGACGAGCGAATACGAGGCGCAGCATGCCTTGAGCGAAACCGAACTGACGGAAACTCGCGCCCGAGTGCTCGAACGGTACGAAACCCGCGAGCAAGAAGCGACCAAGCAGCTCGAGCAAGATTCCTGGCAAGCGACCACCGTGTTCGAGGCGAGTCATCCCGGCTTGGTCGAGCAATTGAATCGCGTCGAGGCGAAGATCAACGCCAATGCCGAGGCGCTCAAGGGCGTGGTCGAGCAGGTCTCGCAACATCTGCACCTTTGCCGGCAAACTGCCGCCTGGGAAGCGCTTCCCATTCAGGAGCCGGCCGGTGATGGGGACGATCCATTTCAGCAGCTTTCCGATTGCGTGGGGTTGGCCAATCAACGGCTGGTGGATTTGCGGCGGCTCGCTGCGCCGAAGTTTTTCGTCGGCGTGCGTCCGCAGTTCGCGGGAGTCATCATTTTCTTCGTTGCGATGATCGCTTCGTGGATCTTAATTCCCGCGAGCGAGTGGTATCGCCTTGGCATCGGAGCGCTGGTGGCGGGTATCTCAATCGTCGCGGTGCTGACTTGGCTTTACCACTTGGGCCGCACAACGGCAGCCGCGATCTGCGCCGATATCCGGCAAAGCGTCGCCGATGCCGAAAAGCTTAAGGAGCGCTGTCACGTTGACGCCAAGGCCTACTACGAAGCGCAACGGGCGAAAATGGCCAAGCGCCACCGCAGCGAAATCCGCCAGGCGAATGAGCGGCACTTGGCCCGGATGACCGAACTCACTAGCGACCGCGACGGCGCGGTCGTCGAGGCGGAAGAGACCTACCACCGCCGCGAGCAGCAGCTCGTCGAGCGTCGCGACGCGCAACTGCGTGCCGCCAAAGACAAATATCCGGACTTGCTGGTCAAAACTCGCGAGCGTTTCGAGCGCGAGCAGGCCGACGCGCAAACTCGCCATGACCGGTTGATGCGTGAAAGCAAATCGCGCCACGAGGTGGAATGGACCGCGATGGCCTCGCGATGGCGTGACGGAATGCGACAGCTTTACGGCACCGTGGCGGGAATGACCGCCGAAGCCGAGAAGCTCTTTCCTGCCTGGGACGATCCGGCGTGGAAAGAATGGGCGCCCCCCAAGGCGCCGCCGCCGGCGATCCGCTTCGGCGACTACACGCTGCGAATGGACCAGGTTCCCGGCGGGATTTCGGCCGATGAGCGGCTCAAGCCCGAGGGGCCGACCGTGCTCTCGCTCCCTGCGCTGTTGCCCTTTCCCCACAATGCGTCGGTGTCGATCCGGGCCGCGGGCGAAGGACGCTTGGCCGCGGTACACGTGCTCCAGGCGGTGATGTTGCGGCTGTTGGCAACGATCCCGCCCGGCAAGGTGCGGTTTACGATCATCGATCCGGTCGGGCTGGGGGAGAATTTCGCCGGCTTCATGCACCTGGCCGATTTCGACGACATCCTCGTGACCAATCGCATCTGGACGGAGCCCCAGCAAATCGAGTCCCGTCTGGCCGATCTGACCGAGCAGATGGAAAACGTGATCCAAAAGTATCTGCGGAACGATTTCGAGACGATCGCCGAATACAACGATTTCGCGGGCGAGGTGGCCGAGGCGTTCCGCGTTTTGGTCGTCGCGAATTTCCCGGTCAACTTCACGGAAGCCGCCGCCCGGCGGTTGACGAGCATCGCCGCCAGCGGGGCGCGGTGCGGGGTGTACGTGCTGATGACGACCGACACCAATCAGCCGTTGCCGATGCGGTTTGATCTTAAGGACATCGAATCGCACAGTACTAATCTGACATGGGACGGCGGCAAATTCATCTGGAAGG
>DASZFO010000380.1 GCA_035939775.1 Pirellulales bacterium
AATTATGCGCCGGCGTCGATCTAGTGCTCGACGGGACCGATAATTTCGAGACCCGGTTTCTCGTGAACGAAGCGGCGCTCAAGCGCAGATTGCCGTGGGTCTACGGCGGAGCGATCGGGGCCTCGGGACAGACGATGACGATCTTGCCCGGCGAAACGCCCTGCCTGCGATGCCTCATTTCAGAGTCTCCGCCGCCGGGGACAATGCCGACTTGCGACACAGCCGGCGTGCTGGGGCCGATCATCGGAGTCGTCGCATCGATTCAGGCTTGCGAGGCGATCAAGATCCTGAGCGGCAACCGCGCCGCGACGAGCCGCTCCCTGACGGTGATCGATCTCTGGGAGAACCGCATCCGGCATGTCGGTCTCGATCGGCTCCGCGAGCGCGGCTGCCCGACCTGCCGCGACGGAGATTATCCTTGGCTTGCCGGCCGCAGCGGCAGCCAAACGGCCATCCTCTGCGGCCGCAACGCGGTGCAAATCCGTCCCGCCGCCGGAAATATCTCGCTCGAGGCGTTGGCGGAAAAGCTATCCGCAGCGGGCCAGGTGATGCGCAATCCGTACTTGTTGCGACTCGCCGTCGACGATTACCTTCTAACCATCTTCCCCGATGGCCGCGCGATCATCGGCGGCACCGACGACATTTCGACTGCCCGAACACTGTATGCAAAATACGTCGGGCTGTGAGGACGGACGATGGCCGACTACGATTTCGATATCGAAAGTCTCGCTGTCTATTTGCACCTTGCGCCGCCGCAGGTCGCGCGGCTGACAGAGCGCGGGAAGCTGCCGGGCCGCAAGGTGCAGGGGGTTTGGCGATTCTCGCAAGCTGAGATTCACCACTGGCTTGAGAACCGGATCGGGTTGTCCGACGAAGAAGGGCTGACCGAATTGGAAGGCTTCTTGCGCCCCGCTGTTGCCGACGAGGAGGCGCTGCCATCAATCGCCGACTGTCTACCGGTCGAGGCCATTGTCGTGCCTCTCGGTGCGCGCACGCGCGGCTCGGTCGTCAAGGAAATGGTCGACGCGGCCGCCCGCACGGGGCTTGTCTGGGATCCTGCGCGGATGACCGACGCCGTTCAAGCGCGGGAAGAATTGCACTCGACGGCGCTCGAGAACGGCGTGGCGCTGCTACATCCGCGGCGGCCGCTGGCGAGCATCTTGGGTGGGCCAGTGCTCGCCTTCGGCCGAACGGATCGCGGCATCCCCTTCGGCGGCAGCGTGCTAACTGACCTGTTTTTTTTGATCTGTTCGGTGGAAGATCGGGGCCACTTGCAAACGCTGGCCCGGCTCAGTCGTTTGGTTGGCAATGCAGAGTTCTTGACCGACCTTCGCGCCGCGGCCGATGCGCTGGCTGTGCATGAATTGCTCGAACGAGCTGAAGAGGGACTGCCGGAGAGTGGCAAGTGACAAGTGGCGAGTGGCAGGCGGGAATGTAGGGCGTACTGTGCATGCCGAATCCAGCGGGATGTTATGATCGTCGTGGTTCCGGCACGCACAGCATGCCCCACGTCGCATGGAGGACACTAGATGGATCGCACGGCTGTGTTGTTCATCGGCGACGCCGATTGGGCGGAGTTCCGCGAGGTGCGTAGCTGGCTTGAAGCGCACGCGGAGCTGCGTACCGCCGCGGAAATCCAAGGCGCGATCGAGTCGCTGCACGGCGGCTTCGATCCGGCTTTGATCGCCTTGGCCGATAGATGGCCGGGCGAGTTTCCTGAGCGCCAGGTGGACGGATTGCGGCGGATGGCGCCGCTGGCACGGATCAGCGAGGTCCTGGGAAGTTGGTGCGAGGGACAGACCTGTTCGGGCGAGCCGCTCGCCGGAACGCTGCGGCATTACTGGCATCAATGGATTGCCCGCATGGCCCCCGAGTTTGCCCGCGCGGCGGCGGGCGAATGTCCCGTCTGGGGATTGGCACCGACGGCGACCGACGAGGACCGGTTGCTCGCGCTGCCCGGAGTTCTGCTCCCTCTACCTCTGGGAGAGGGGACCTCGCATGCGAGTCGGCGGCGCGATCGGCCGAATTCGGCGCACATCTCTAATCGAGGCCTGCTCGCAATTCACACCCGTAACGCGGAAACCGCCTCGGCGCTCTGCGACGCAGCAGCTCGCCGTGGATTTGGCGCGGTGTGGGTTCGCAGCCGGCCGATGCCGTTTATCTCGGGCGTTCGCGCCGCGATCTGGGAAGCTACCCGCGGAACGCTGGACGAAGCTCGCGAGCTTGCCGCGTGGCGATCGGCGCTGGGGGGCGTTCCGCTGGTAGCGCTCTTGGATTTTCCACGCCTCGAGGATCGCGATCTCGCTCGTGCGGCCGGAGCGACGCTCATCGTATCCAAACCGTTCTGGCTCGACGATCTCTTCGGCCAAATCGAGCGAATGTGACCCCGACGGCGAATACCCTCACGCGCCATACTTCGCCAGGCGTCCAGCATTTGCCAGCGCGAGCGGCATGAGATACTTGGCCTCGAATTGTCCGAGGCCGCCCCGCAGTGCATCGCGTTCGCCGAATTTCGTCGAGCCGTCCGAGCGGCAGCAGTCGGAGACCAATAGCGTCGGCACGGGATGCCAACTGTGGCTCTTCAAGAAGCTCGGCGTGCTATGGTCGCCGGTTACGATGAGCACAGTCGGGCCGAGGGCCGAGATGCCCGGCATGGCCGCATCGAGTTCTTCGATCCGCTTCACTTTGGCGGCGAAGTTGCCATCCTCGCCAGTCGAATCGGTGTACTTGTAATGGAGGAAGAAGAAATCGAACGAGTCCCAGTTTTCCTTGAGAACCGCTACTTGCTCGGCGAGCGTTTGGGCCTGCCCGACGATCTGCATCCCGACCAGTCTGGCCAGCCCCTTGTACATCGGATAGACGGCGATCGCGGCCGCTCGCAGGCCATAGACCTCCTCGTAACTCGGCAACGCCGGCTTGGCGGAGAAACCGCGGAGCGTCACGCCATTGGCCTTCTTCTCGCTCGCCAGCAGCCTGCGGGCCTGGGCGATCAACTGCTTCGCGACCTCGACCGTTTTCTCGCTGCCCGGTTTGGCCGCGACCGGATCGAGCGGCGGCACGCCAGTCGCCTGCGGATCGGTGTCATGCACGTCGCCACCGAGTCCCGCTGCTCGGAGCACAACCACGAACCGATGCTCCTTGACCGGCTCGACGAACACCTCGACCCCCTGAATCTTCACTTCGCGCAAACGGATCGCCAACGGCTTGCTTTCCTCGGACGAAATCCGTCCGGCGCGGCGATCGGTGATCCGCCCCTCGGCATCGAGCGTGCAGAAATTGCCGCGGATCGCCACGTCGTGCGGGCCAAGATCGAAGCCGATCCCGGTGGCCTCGAGCGCCCCGCGGCCGATCACATACTTCAGCGGATCGTAACCGAACAGTCCCAAATGCCCCGGCCCGCTGCCGGGCGCGATCCCCGGCTTGACCGGAATGCTCAGCCCCAGCACGCCGCGCGCGGCCAGCGCATCGAGATTCGGCGTTTGGGCCGTCTCCAACTCCGTCAATCCGCCCGGCTGCATCGGCAACCCGCCAAGCCCATCGGCCACGATCATCACGATCTTGGAATCGTTCTTATGCTGCAACTCGCGGGTCAGTTCGTGCATGTCCATAATCCGTCTCCGCTTTCCTAATCTGCGTCAATCTGCGAAATCGGTGGATGAACTTCGCGGACATCAGCGACGGACACGTTCCGCGATCCAAAGTTTACGGTTTTTTCACGGCGCTGTCAGGGGGCTGCTGCCGCGATACGCGCACGACGACATCGTCGCCCGGCGGATTGGAAGCGTCGTCGCGCCCGTTTTCGTCGGTTCCATTCGGGCCGACGCTGTAGAGCAAGTAATCGCGATCGGTTGATTGGTAATGCAAATCGTCATCGGAGAAAATGTCCTTCGGTATCTCGGAGACGTACTTGGGTGCGAGATCGGCGAGTTTTGGTGGGAATCGGCCATGGTCGGCACGGTAAGCACCAAGTGCGAACGCGACATATACCAAGTCGATACTCTGTCGATCCTTGTTCACGGCTTGCACGGCGATTCCGGCCGCAGGAAAGAGCAGTCCCACGGTTTTATCGCCCATCCTTTTCGACGCTTCGCCGTTAGCGACGTCCGCCACTCCGGACGGCGCATTTGCATCTGAGTCCATCTGTCGTAAATCGCGATCGAATGCCGCACAAGCTTCACGGCACCTCAGCCAAGTCGGCTGACTGGCGGCCTCGGCCATTCGATCAAACCATTTATTTCCGCTCCGAAGCGCGTCGTTTGGATCGATGAAGGCGTCAGCCGCGAATAAGTCAAGCTTCTGGAAAAAGCCCGATCGCTTGCCACCCGGCCTGCCCGCCAGCCCTTCCGCGATATTTTGATCAATCGCGGCCACTGCGTCGAGAAATAACAGCCTTTCGGCCCACGTGACTTTCTCGTAGACATTCGGTAACGGAGGCAGATTCTTCAGTTCGGCAGTAAACCGCTGCGCCTGGTCCGCCGTAAGGCTCTCGTTTTCCGCAATCGCAAGATCGACGCGCCTGGCGATTTCGTCCAAGCTTATCGCGACCAACAATTCACAGAACGACGGGCCTTGCCCGACCAGTCGCCCCAAGCGATGGCAAGCCAGCGAATCTTGGAATGCGTCGTCAACCTTCCCGCCGTGAATTCTTAACATCGCTCGCGCGGAGAGCGAGTACGCCAACTCTCGCGAACTCTGTGCGGCCGGCAAGGGTGAACTCATCACGCGAGGTCGCATTTCGCCAGGGACAAGCGGCGAAAAATATCGCGTGCGGCGCGAACACTCGTGAAAGTTTTCGATGTACTTATCGTTCGCTGTGAGCCATGCCGCCAGTTCCGGAAAGTCGGTTTCCGACCAGGGACGCTTCATTGCCTCCTTCCGCTGATTGTCCAGGGCGTCGGACGGAGGATTATAGTAATCTCCATTCTCCGGCAACATCGCCGTCCCCAGCAGACTAAAATACGGATCGCGAATCGTCAGCGGCACGTCTCTCGGACCCAAGGTCTGCCAGAGCAACACGACCGCGTTGTTCTCGGTCGTAACGCCTTTGCGTGCCGCCTCATTAATTGCGGAGACGTAGTCGATGTAGCCATGGCTGTCCAATGGTGCGAGTAGGTACGTCGTTTCCTTCGAGACGATGATTTTGGTGTGCGCGCGTCCGCGTTTTTCGAGAAGATGATCAACAAAGACCAACCCGCAAACGAGCAAGGGCAGTAAAGAGACGATTAACACGATAAGCTTTTTTCGCATTGATCTGTCGCGTAAAGTTTCAAACGATCCGCGCGATAGTAAGCCGCCATTTTCGCCCACGGTGAGCCGCGTGTCGAGTAATAAGTTCGATCCAAAGTCTGCGCCAATTCGGTTTGACCCGGCGGCAGCGTTCGTTTCCGCGGGACTGAGCCGGGACAATCAGGTTGCGCTGGTACCGCGGTTGGAAGCTGCGCGGCGCGAGGTTTTGGCGGAATTGGATCAGGCGCGATCAAAGTCGGCGATTGGCGCGGAAGGGCAGGGGGGCGCGGCGGAGATTATCGATTTGCCGGAGCGGATGCTTGGTGATTATCGGCAGCGGCGCGGCAAGAGCGAGTTGGGGCGGATATTGGCAACCGCGAAACGGCTGCGGGAGACGGTGGATCGCGTAGTAACCGTTGGGAGCGAGAGCGATTGTCTGGCAGCTCGCGCGTTGTTCGAGGCTTGCTGCCATCCGTATCACAATGAGCAAGGGCGCGGTGACCGCGGCGGGCGGCCGCGGATTTATTTTGCGGGGAGCGAGTTCGACAACGATGCGCTGCAAGGGTTGCTCGACTTGCTCGGGCACGGCAGGACGGCTTCGACGATCGACGATCGATGGGGTGTGATCGCGATCGGGGCGGACGGTCCGGCAACTGAATTAGCCGTACGACCGGCGGAAGTTTCCACCGACGAGCCGGGCGGCGTCAGCCCCCGGACTGCGGCAACTGAACCAATCGCGCGACCGGTGGGGCAGATTGGAAACGCGGAGGACGCGGAGATCGCGGAGAACCTGGAGGCGAGTGCAACTCTGAAAGTGCTTCTCGATGCGCTGCGGCAATCGTGCGGCGGCGAGGATGAGGCGCAGGCGCGGCTGTTCGTGCCGGTGAGCAGGGCAGGGGGGCCGGCGGTTTTTTCGGCAGTTGGCCTGTTGCCCGGTTCGGTGATGGGATTGGACGTTGTGCGGCTTCTGGAAGGAGCGGCCGCGATGAACGAGCGATTTCGGACCGCGCCGATCGGTGACAACCCGCCGCTCGACTTCGCGATGGTTGGCCAGTTGATGCGAAATGCTCACGGGACGGCGGCGAGGCGGTTCGCCATGTGGGGCAGGGGGCTGATGACGCTCGTTACATGGTGCGAGCGGATGCGCGAATCTCGAATCTCGGATTTCAAACCTCAGATTTCAGATTTCAAATCGGAGATTCACGGATTGAGAATCAACCTTGTAGTCGAATCGGTGCGCCGCGATCGAATCGTCGTCGGCGCGACCCAGCATGACGACGATCAGGTCGACAATCTCGCTGGAAAGACGCTGCCCGAATTAAACGCGGCGGCAATTCAAGCGGCCAAGGCGGCCGACAAAGCCGCCGGCCGACCGAGCGTAGATATCCGACTCCCCGCGCTTGATGAGGGCGCGCTCGGCCAGTTATTCCAAATGCTGATACTGACTACCGCGATCGAGCGACGCTTAGCGGGCGTTCAAGAGCGCGCGCCATTATCGGGCCGCGGTTGAACGTCGCGCGGGCGGACTTGGATTTCGTCGCCGACCACGCGCGTCTCGAAGCTGTCGATCTTGATCCGCGGGTTGTCGCACCAGGTGCCGTCGGCCACCTTGAATCGCCAAGCGTGCCACGGACAGGTCACGACTCCTTCATCGACCTCGCCCGCTCCGAGCGAGGCGCCCATGTGCGGGCACAGATCGTCAATGGCGAAATACTCGCCACCGGAGTTGAAAACCGCCACCAGCCGATCGCCGAGCACGACCGTGATGCCTTGGCCTTCCGGGATCGATCCGGTTTTGGCAACGGTGGTGAATTCAGATGACAAGGTGGCCGGGTGACAGGTGACAAGGTGACCGACGCGGGCGTCATATTCTATTCAGCGATGGTTGCTAGCGGCCAGGGGGCCGTTATCCTCTGTCCTTTGGCCACCGCATTCGGCATACTATGGTGATGTTAAATTCACAACTCAAAGAACGCATCACCAGCCGCACCTTGCCGCGCGTGCAGACGCCGGCTCAGTACGTCGGTGGTGAGTTGAACATGGTCCGCAAGGACCATCGCGCCGTGCGCGGCAAGCTCTGTTTGGCGTTTCCCGATACTTATTCGATCGGGATGAGCCATCACGGGCTGCAAGTGCTCTATACGCTGATGAACAATCGGGCCGATTGGGTCTGCGAGCGGGCGTTCACGCCGTGGGACGATATGGAGCGAGCGCTCCGTGAAGCCGGCCTGCCGCTTTACAGCCTCGAGACGTTCACGCCCCTTTCGGATTTCGACATCTTCGGTTTCACGCTTCAATACGAAATCTGCACGAGCAACATCCTCACGATGCTCGACCTGGGCGGCATCCCGCTCCGCGGCGCCGAGCGGACGATGGAGCATCCGCTGGTGATCGCCGGCGGGCCCTGCGCCCAGAACCCCGAGCCGCTCGCCCCGTTCATCGATCTGTTTGTCACGGGTGACGGCGAGCCGAGCTTGCCGCTCTTATGCGACGAGTGGCTGCGATTGAAAGACGAATGCCGTGCAAGTGGCGGCTTCGCTCGTGGCGAGGCGGGCGCACGGCAGCGAGAAGAGATGTTGGCCCAAATGGCCGCGCGGCTGCCGTTTGCGTATGTGCCGCGTTTTTACGAGCCGGAATACTATGCCGACGGCCGGCTAGCGGCGCTGAACCGAACGCGGTCCGACGTGCCCGAGACGATCGAGCCTTCGATCATCGGCGATTTCGACGGGACGCCGCTGCCGGCCGCGCCGATCGTGCCGTTTGTCGAATGCGTTCATGACCGGATCGCGATCGAGATTATGCGCGGCTGCCCGTGGCAATGCCGCTTTTGCCAGAGCACGGTGATCAAGCGGCCGCTGCGGGTGCGTGAGGTCGAGACGATCGTCAAGGCAGCGCTTGAGGCGCATCGCAATACGGGCTTCAACGAGGTTTCGCTCCTTTCACTTTCGACGAGCGATTATCCGAATTTCGAGCAGCTCATCCGGCGGATGCAGGAAGTGTTCCGGCCGCTGGGGGTGAGCATTTCGGTGCCGAGCCTCCGCGTGAACGAGATCTTGAAGAGCGTTGCCGCCCTGATCGGCACCGATCGACATTCGAGCCTCACGCTGGCCCCCGAAGTCGCCCGCGACGACATGCGGGAGCAAATTCGCAAGAAAATCAAGAACGAGGACCTTTACGAAGGATGCCGCGAGGCGTTTGCCAACGGGTTCGACAAGGTGAAGCTCTATTTCCTCTGCGGGCTGCCGGGAGAGCGCGAGGTCGATCTCGACGGCATCGTCGACATGGCCGAGACGATCGCCCAGATCGGCCGCGAAGTCCGTGGACGGTTCCCCAAGGTGACGGCGAGCGTTTCGAACTTCGTACCCAAGGCCCACACTCCCTATCAATGGAACGGGATGCAGACTCGCGAGTATTTCCATTGGGCCCATCAGCACATGCGGCGGCGGCTGAAGATTCGCAGCGTGCAGTTGAAATGCCATCCGGTCGAGACGAGCTTGCTCGAAGGCTTGCTCAGCCGCGGCGATCGGCGACTGGCCGACGTGGTCGAGCTGGCCTGGCGACGCGGGGCGCGGCTCGATAGCTGGGCCGAGCGGCTTGATGCGGATTTGTGGTGGAAAGCGCTGGCCGATGTGGGGCAGGGGAGGGCAGGGATGGATTTCGCATCGCTCGTGCATCGCGCGTCGCCGATTGGGGATCGCTTGCCCTGGGACCACATCAATGTGAAGAAAGGGCGGACGTATTTGGAGAAAGAGCAGCTTCGCGCGGTCGTGCAACTCGAGGCGATGGCCGGGGCGGTGTGAGCAATGCCGGCATTTCGCCTTTTGGCCCTCGACATCGACGGTACGCTGATCAATAGCCGCGAGGAACTCACGCCGGCCACGCGGGAAGCGATTCGGCGGGCGCGGCAGGCCGAGATTCAAGTGGTGCTCGCCACTGGCCGGCGCTATAGTCGATCACTCCAATTCGTCGACCGTCTCGAACTCGATCTGCCGCTGGTGACGGCCAGTGGGGCGCTCGTCAAACGGCCACTCGATCATCAGACGCTCTATCGCGCCGAGTTTCACCCCGCAGCGCTTCGCGGCACGCTCGCGCATTTAATGCGATCCGGTTACGACGCCGTGCTTTATACCGATAGCTATGCCGAAGGGTTCGATTTCTACTGTCCGCGACTGGAAGTGGAGCAAGCGGAATTGGCGGAGTTTTATCGACTCAATCCGGAATGTGGCCGTGTCCTGCCCGAACTGATGACCGCGCCTCCCGCCGCCGTTTTCGCCGGCTTCGCAATGGGAACGAAATCGCAAATGCTTCGCGTGGCCGACGAATTGCAGGCCAAGTGGAACGAAGACCTGACGATCCACGTGCTCCGTAGCCCGCGATATACGGGCTTCATGTGCGAGATCGCCCCGGCGGGCGTGAGCAAATGGTCTGGCGTGCTGCACGTGGCCGAGCAAAGCGGAATCGCCCGCGAGGAAATCTGTGCCGTCGGCGATGACGTGAACGACATTCCGATGATCCTCGGCGCCGGCTTAGGCGTGGCGATGGGCAATGCCTTGGACGAAGTCAAGGCAGCAGCCGACCGAGTGGCGCCGGGGCACGACAGCGATGGGCTGGTGGCCGTGGTCGATTGGCTGCTGTTAGACTAGAGACAGGATAAGTCTCTCAATGGAAATGCGCAAAGCTCATCAACTCTCAGCAGCGGCGCTGTTACTGGCCGCGATAACCGCCACCGCTCGCGCGGCCGACCCGTCGCTAGCCGATGCGCAGCGACTATTTCTCAGAGGCGCGTACGCCGAGGCTGGTGAGATGTTCGGCCAATTGGCGGAGAAGGAGCCGGCGGCGGTGGTTGGAGCCGCTCGCTGCCTATCGTCCGTCGGTAAGACGGACGAGGCGGTGACGCTCCTTGAAGCAGCAGCGAAAAAGCGTAACGCAAACGGCGAGATTCATGCCGAGTTGGCCCGATTGGCCTTGGAGCGAGGGGATTACAGGGAAGCCGAAGATCGGGCGCTCTTCACGATTTGCGGGTGGCCCAATGAGATGCCTGCCGCCGCCCAAGCGAAATGGACCCTTGCGGAACTGCGTTGTCGCGAAGGTCGGCTCGATGAGGCTCAGAGAATCTACAAGCGGCTCGTGGATTTCCACAATTCTGCGGATGAGATCAAGGACCCAGACGCGCTGCGGTACATTGGCTTGTGCGCCGCTCAATACGCCCGCTGGACTCGGCAGAGCGACCAATTCCATTTTCTTGTCAACGAACTGTATCCCGACATTCTCAAGCTCGACAAAGACTATTGGCCGGTCCATTACGAGGCGGGGCTGCTCTATTTGGAGAAGTTCAATCAGGCCGACGCTGCCGCAGAATTCAAAGCGGCGTTGGCGATCAATCCGCAGGCGGCCGAAGTCCACGCCGCCCTCGCCAGCCTCGCTTTGCAGAATTTCGAACTGTCCGAGGCGCACGCATCGATCAAGCGAGCGCTGGAAATCAATCCGCGGCTCCTCTGGGCGCGGCAGCTTCAGGCCGATGTGCAACTTGCCAATTTCGAGCCGGCGGAAGCAGTCGAATCACTCAAGGAAACGCTCAAGCTCAATCCGCTCGACGAGCGAACGCTCGGCCGGCTCGCGGCTGCGTACGCCGGAATGGACGGCGTGCCCGAGAAAGTCGCCGGCACTCGGCTCGGCCGGCTGATCGACGAAGTTTCCACCCACAATCCGCACGCCGGAGAGTTCTTCACGGCGCTGGCCGACGGGCTGGATCGACTCAGCCGCTATCCGGACGCCGCCCGTTTCTATCGCGCGGCGATCGAGCACATGCCGCAGCTTGTCGCTCCGCGCGGGCAATTGGGGCTGGTCACCATGAGACTCGGCAATGAGATCGAGGCCGACAAGCTGCTCCGCGAATCGTTCGATATCGACCCGTTCAATGTCCGCGTGAGCAACACGCTCAAGGTACTCGACGTGCTTGCCGGCTACGCCACGATCGAGACGGACCATTTCGTCATCAAGTTCGACCGCGCTCAGGACGAATTCCTGGCGCACAATGCGGCGAAATACCTCGAAGGCGAGGTCTATCCGCAGTTGGTCAAGAAATTCGGTTTTCAGCCCGAGGGGAAGTCGCTGTTCGAGATTTTCAGCCGCGCGAAGAATACTAACGGACACGGCTGGTTCAGCGCTCGGATGGTCGGCCTGCCGTACATTGGCACGGTCGGGGCCTGCGCCGGGCGAATGGTGGCCATGCAATCGCCGAACGACGGGCCGCACAAGTTCAATTGGGCGCGTGTGCTGCGGCATGAATTCGTGCACGTCGTGAACCTCCAGCAAACGAACTTCAACATCCCGCATTGGTTCACGGAGGCCCTGGCGGTGCAGAACGAGGGCTTTCCGCGGCCGCCGCAGTGGGATAGTCTGCTCGTCGATCGGATGGCGAAAGGAAAGCTCTACAACCTCGAAACAATCGACTCGGGGTTCATTCGTCCGAAATCGAGCGACGACTGGGCGATGGCCTATTGCCAGGCGGAGTTGTATGCCGACTACATGCTCGACCGCTTCGGGCCCGACGCACTGGCCAAGATGCTCGCCGGCTATTCCGACAATGTGAACACGCGCACTGCCATCCGCCGTTCGTTCGGATTCGAGCCGGCCGATTTCGAGAAGGGATACGTCGAGTATCTGAAAAAGATTGTCGCGGGCATTGGGCAAAGCCGGCGAGGCGTCCAGTCGCTCAAGGCACTCGCGCGGGAGTATCTGAAGGCGGGCGAAGATCAGAAGCTATTCAACGTGCTCGTCAAGCTGGTGGAATTGGATCCCGACGATTTGCCGATGCGGAAGAAGCTGGCGCAATTGGCTCTCGCGGAGAAAAACTACGATTCAGCCGCCTGCTGGGCCAAACAAAGCCTGTTTATCGACGTACAAGATGTGGATTCGCACGAGACGCTTGCCGAGGCGCTGCTCGGTCGGCAAGAATATGCAGCCGCCGTGGAAGAACTCGAAGCGGCGGTCAAGCTGGAGCCGAAGACCCTCAGCCTGCAACTCTCCCTGGCCGACGCATACGTCCGCGCCGGTCAAACTGAAAAGGGCAGGGGAGCGCTCAACGCGATCCTGGCAGTGGACGCAAACTTTCCCGGCGCCGCCGAAATGTTGGAGAAACTGAAACCGTGAGCGGCGCATCATTCGGCGATTCTGCCCCTGGAAGCGCAGCGCGCGGCGACTCGCCGCATGCCTTCACGCTGTCGAGCTTTCAGCAATTGATCCGCGACATGTACCTGAAAAAGGACCTCGCTCGCGGCGTGGACGGCACCTTCATGTGGCTGATCGAAGAGGTCGGCGAGTTGGCCGGGGCACTGCGCAGCGGCACCCACGAAGAGCGGCTCGGCGAATTCGCCGACGTGCTCGCCTGGCTGGCCACGATCGCCAATGTCGTCGGAGTCGATCTGAGCGAAGCCGTCGCTCTAAAGTACGGCACGGGCTGCCCCGGCTGTGGCCAATTGGTCTGCACCTGCGCCGATGCGGAGAAGCCATGAACTCGCCGGTTGTGGCGTCCGTCGGCCAGTAGTGGGTGAATCTTGTGTGCAGGCCATACCAACGCGTAAATACATTAAGCGGACTTGCCCGGCCCCCATTCATCGCGCCGCACCCCAAAGCTCTCCTCGGCTGAAGCGTAAGCCTCGGCGAGTGTCTCGTGCCACGTGTCTGCAACATACACGCGGTCGGACGAATAGTAGACCAGCAGATAATTGCCCGCCCCGTCGTCCGTGATGTCGAATCCGAACGGCAGTTGCTTGGCCTCGGCATCAGTTGGGTCTGCACCCCGCCAGCCACTATGGGGCCAGCCGGTGATCCTCGTTGGTCGATCCCGAATTGACGCGAATACTTTCATGGCACTTCGGCTGCGGCGGTTAAGGTGCCCCACGGCGTGACGCCGATCAGCAGTGTCGGCAGGCTGAATCGGAAGCGGCTGGGAGTCATTTTAGGATCCCATACAACTCCGAGCCGCCTGAACACACAGACACTTAAACCTCACCCCCCTCTATAAGACTGCCCGATGGCCGCTTGAGTTGCTGCGGTCCGTTTTCGCCGGTAGAATTTGAGGGTACTCGTGGTCAATGCGTCTCCGATCCCGTGCCATCCGATTGCGATTCTGAGAGATTCTAGAAATGATAACGATCACTTTTCCCGACCGCGAAACTGAGAAGCGTGCGTTGGCGTTCTTGATCGGCCGCTTTTCCGGCCGCGCGAATCGCGCGGGCGACCATTTCGTGCCCGAGGCGGCGCTGGAAGCGTTAGCCGACCAGAATATCCCATTTACTGTCAAGGGCAAGACAACCTATGAGCAACAGGTGGCGGCGGTACGAGGTGATGCTTCCGCTCCGATTCAATGACGGCCGCGAAGTGCCGGGCGAATGGTGGGCCGAGGCGTTCATCGAAGTGGTGGAGCATTTCGGGGCCGGCAGTTATGAAACACAAGTGGTTGAAGGGCGTTGAAGACAAAGCGGCGTGACGTATCGTGACGATTTGACGCGACTTGTGGTGGACGTCCCAGACACCGCCGTGAACCGAGCCTGGGTTCGTGAGTTCAAAGAGCGGTGGAAGATCCGGCTCGAACAACTCGAACTTTGGGTAGTGAGTTATCGGATTGAAATCGAATGAGTGCGAGACCGCGAAATGGAAATATGCGCCTCGCTGCTCCACATCTGATGTTCACGTTGTTGGCGGTGACATCGCAAATATCACTTGCGCGAGCCGCCGAGCCCGCGCCGGCAACGATTGAATCCATTCGCGTCGGATTCGCTGGGCACTACAAAGTCGGCTTTTGGACGCCGATTGAGGTGATCCTCTCGGCTGGCTCTCAGGGCATTCATGGCGATCTCGAGGTCGTCGTTCCCGACGGCGATGGGGCGCCGACGCGAGTCGTCGAGCGCGGAGTTTCGCTGAAGGCGGGTGAAAAAAAGGGGACGCGACTCTTTATCAAACCCGGTCGGCCGCACGCGCCGATCGTGGTCGCGCTGCGGGCGACTGAATACGGCGCGGCCATAGCCGAGCGGACGTTTTCGGGTGATGAAGTGCCGGCGGCGCTCGGGTCGAAGAGCAAATCAGGCGCGGCCAAGCTGATTCTCGAGCTGGGATCACCACTGCAACTGGGCCCCTCGGTCCGCTTTAGCGAGGAGGGAGACCCCGAGGACACAGCGGTCGTTTATCTCGATGATCCGAACCAATGGCCCGACCGTTGGTTCGCCTACGACGGCGTCGATCTCATCGTGATGACGACCGGAAAGGCAGGGGTTTTCCATGGGCTTTCCGCGGCAACGCTCGACGCGCTCGGGCGCTGGCTGCGACTGGGAGGGCGGATGCTGATCTCGGTGGGCGCCAATGGGTCCGATCTGCTGACCACCGGAAAGCCGCTCGCGCGCTTCGCGCCCGGGAAGTTTATCACGACGATCCAACGACGACCGTTCGCCGCGCTGGAGAATTTCGCCGGCACGTCGGCGCCGTTGGCGGCCGAGGAAGGCGGCGATCACGCAACGATCGACGTTGCAAAGTTGGAAGCCATTCGTGGCGAAGTCGAGGCTTCGGACGATATTCCCCTCGTGGTGCGATCGGGAGTTGGCTTTGGCTTGTCGACTTTCGTGGCGGTCGATCTCGATGAGCCGCCAATTAGTCGCTGGAAGGCGCGGTCCGAGTTCCTTGACGCGCTGCTCGGGCGATCGTCGGGCGGCTCGTCGGCGCCGGCGGCACGAGAACCGAGAGGGCAGGGGATGCAGTACGGTTATGACGATCTAATCGGGCAGCTTCGTGCCGCACTCGATCAGTTTCCCAATGTGCAACTGGTTCCGTTTTGGCTGGTGGCCTCGCTGGCGGTCGGATATGTGCTTCTGCTCTTCCCGCTCGATTATCTCCTGGGCGTCAAGCTGTTGGGGCGCCATTCGCCCGGCGGCGCGACGTGGCCTTGGATTCGACTAGGAATCATTGTCGGATCGGTTTCACTTGGCGCTTGCCTGCTTGGATCGCGCTGGAAAGGGGATCGGCCGCACGGCAGCGAAGCGGACGTGCTCGACGTCGATGTCGAAACCGGATTGGCTCGCGGCAACAGTTGGCTCAGCGTCTACAGCCCTTCAAGCCAAACCTATTCCCTCGATCTTCGCCCGAGCTGGCCTGGTCCGCACGGCGAGCCCGTCGAAACACAATTGAGCTGGCTCGGCTTGCCCGGCAACGGGCTGGGCGGAATGAATTCGCCGCCGACGGAGTTGCCGCTGTTCACTCAGCCGTATCAACTTTCGCCCAGATCCGGCGCCCTCGGGCCGGTGCCACTGGCCACCTGGTCGAGCAAATGCTTTGCCGCCCGCTGGACCTCGCCAGGCAATTGGATCGTCACGGGCGATCTTCACGAGAACGCTGATCGGCAGTTAACTGGCACAATTCGGCTGGCCGAGAGTGCCGCCAATCCATTCGAGCTGACCCATTGCGTTCTGTTCTACGACCGGTGGGCTTACGTGTTCGATTCGTTTTCCGCCGCCAAGCCGATTGATGTCGAACGGCTCGATCCGCGCACCGCCGAGACCTACCTCACCGAACGCCACGTCGTCAACGAAAAGGACCAGACCAATCCCTACGATCGCAATAGCTTGGATCGCGCGCGGATCCTTCAAATCATGATGTTCTACAAGATGGCTGGAGGGCGGAAGTACGCGGGGCTTTTGAATCGAAATCAGCACGAATTGGATTTCAGCGACGAACTGGCGCTGGGGCGGGCCGTGCTGGTGGGGTTCGGTCCGCCGGCGGCAGTGCTAAGCGTCGACGGCCAGCCGCTCCCGCACGATTCCTCCGCCGAGCACCTCGCGATCTACCGCTTCCTATTGCCCGTACAGAAAGTGATGCCGGCGCAGACTCTGGGCGAGCGATTAAATCCGTAACTGCCGTCCGCGCTCCGCCGGCGCGTCTCGGCTAAACAGACTTGCTCCGGCCTCCGACCTCCGGCTTCCCCCGATGATTGAAACTCGCGATCTGACGAAAAAATACGGCGAGCTGTTCGCCGTCAAGTCGCTCGACATCAAGCTCGAGCCGGGGGACGTGTTCGGCTTCATCGGACCCAACGGGGCCGGCAAGACCACGGCGATGAAGATTCTGGCCACGCTCTTGAACCCCACCTGGGGCGAGGCCTACATCTGCGGCAACTCGATCTACACGCGGCCGAAAGAGATTCGCCGGCTGATTGGCTTCATGCCCGATTTCTTCGGCGTCTACGACGACATGAAGGTGATCGAGTATCTGGAGTTCTTTGCCGCCGCCTATCGCATCAGCGGCCCAAAGCGGCGAAAGATTTGCAACGAGGTGCTCGATCTGGTGGGACTGGACTACAAGCGCGACGCGCTGGCCACGAGTCTCTCGCGCGGCATGACGCAAAGGCTCGGGCTGGCCCGCGTGTTGCTGCATGATCCGCAAGTGCTCCTGCTCGACGAGCCGGCCAGCGGGCTCGATCCGCGGGTGCGGATCGAGATTCGCCGAGTGATCAAGCACCTCGGTCAGTCGGGCAAGACGATCATGGTCTCCAGCCACATCTTGCCCGAGCTGGCCGACATGTGCAATAAGATCGGGATCATCGAAAAGGGAGAACTGTTGGTGAACGCGGACGTGGGCGAGGTGATGAAGCTAGTCCGCCGCCAGGTGGTGCTGCAAATCTCGATCGCGGGCGACCAGCAGCCCGCCGCCCGCTTGCTCGAGCAACATCCGCACGTCCAGCAGATCGAGCTGCGCGACGGCCTGGTTTCCGTCACTCTTCGCGAAGGAATCACGGACTACAGCGATTTCGCCGGCTTGTTGATCTCCGCCGGGCACAAGCTGACACTCTTGCGCGAAGACGAATTGAACCTTGAGACCGCCTTCATGGCGCTTACCAAGGGAATCACGGCCTAGTTTTGCCCATATCCCCCAATCCGCATACCCCGAACCGTGGGCGATACGCTAGAATTCGATGTGGAGCGATCGTGGCTCCGAACAGAGGCAAGCGGCCTATTTCTCAAAGGAAACGAACCATGCAGTTACGCTGGATTTTAGGATTTGCAATAGCGTTGTCGACGATCGCGGGAGTGACCAAGGCTCAGCAGCCCCAAAGGTCCGGACCAGCCGATACGGCGGCACCTTCTGGCGGCGCGGACAGCACCGCCCCGAAAACTGGCAAAGAACGTTCCAGTTACGCTGTCGGCATCGATATTGGCCGCGGTCTGAAGGCTCAGGGCCTGGAAGTCGATGCCAATTCGCTGGTCAGGGGACTCACCGACGCCTTGGGGGGAAGCAAGCCGATGCTCTCCGACAAGGAATTGGCCGCGGCGATGGCCGACCTTCAGAAGACGGCCACCGCGCGGGCACAAGAAATGATGACAAGGCTGGCCGAGAGGAATAAGAAAGACGGCGATGCCTTTCTCGCCGACAACAAAAAGAAGGAAGGGGTGAAGACGCTCCCCAGCGGACTTCAGTACAAAGTGGTCAAGGAAGGGAACGGGGCGACGCCGCGAAAGACCGACATCGTCACGACGCATTATCGGGGCACTTTCCTCGACGGCACCGAGTTCGACAGCTCCTATCGCCGCAACGAGCCGGCCAAGTTTCCCGTCAATCGCGTAATCAAAGGCTGGACGGAAGCGTTGCAGTTGATGAAGGTCGGAGATAAGTGGCAGCTATTCATCCCGTCGGATTTGGCCTACGGCGAACAAGGGATGGGCCAAGACATCCCGCCGAATGCCACGCTGATCTTCGACATCGAATTGTTGGACGTGAAGCCAGCCGCCGCCAACGGGGAGACATTGCCCGGACAGAACCAATGAAAAAAGTAGAAAGTAGACCGCCGATTGACGCTCGCGTGGGCATGGCACCCGTGCGTTGGCCTTTCGTTCTTGCCGTCGCGGCTGCCATCGCGTTGCCGCCGAATCTCTCGCGCGCGCAAGTCAAGCCGACGGCCAAGCTTTCCAAGCAGGGATTGGAGGAAGCCCGTAACCGGATGGTCGATGAGGAGGTGATTGCCGCGGGGGTCAAGGATCCACGCGTAGTGCAGTCGATGCGGGCGACGCCGCGGCACGAGTTCGTTACCCAATCGCAATGGCCGCTGGCCTATTACGACATGTCGTTGCCGATCGGCGACGGGCAGACGATCTCGCCCCCCGTGATCGTGGCCTATATGACCGAGCAGCTCGATCCCCAGCCAAACGACAAAGTGCTTGAAATCGGCACTGGCAGCGGCTATCAGGCGGCGGTGCTCAGCCCGTTGGTCAAGGACGTCTACTCGATCGAGATAGTCGAGCGACTCGGCAAGCATGCCGAGGCGACGCTCAAGCGGCTCAAATACGCGAACGTTCACACCAAGATCGGCGACGGCTATCTCGGTTGGCCCGATCAAGCCCCTTTCGACAAGATCATCGTCACTTGCTCTCCGGAAAAGGTGCCGCAGGCGCTAGTCGATCAACTCAAGGAAGGGGGCCGGATGCTCGTTCCGGTCGGCGAGCGATACGAGCAGGTGCTGTATCTGTTCAAGAAGGAGGAGGGCAAGCTCAAATCAGAAGCGCTGCTTCCGACGCTCTTTGTTCCGATGACCGGCAAGGCGGAAGATCAGCGGCAGGTGAAGCCCGATCCGCTTCATCCGAAGCTCGTCAACGGCAGCTTCGAGGAAATCACGGGAACGGCCGGGGAGCCGGTCGGCTGGTATTACTGCCGGCAAATGAAGGTCGTGACCGACAAAGCCGCCCCCGACGGCCAGCGCTACGTGACTTTCTCGAACACAGAGCCAGGACGCGGCTGCCGAGCTATGCAAGGTTTTGCGATCGACGGTCGCCAGGTTCGCGAGATCGAGGTTTCGAGCATGGTCCGCGGCAGAAACATTCGCTATGGACCGTCGCGAGAAAACGATCAGCCGCAGGTATCCGTCACTTATTACGACGAGAATCGCAAAATCCTGGGGCGCGATTTCATCGGCGATTTCCCCGCCAATTTCGGGTGGCAGAAGAAACAGGCTCGATTCAAGGTGCCGGCCGCGGCGCGCGAGGCGCTCATCCACATCGGCCTCTTAGGGGCGACGGGGGAAGTCTCCTACGACGATGTTCAGCTCCACGCGATCAGTAGCGCCAAATGAAGCGCGCGGGCTGACGAAAGAGGTAGGATGTGTCAAGCGAAGCGCCGACGCACCGATGTTGACCGCGCAATCGAGCCCACGGTGCCTCTGCGCGGAGGACCGCTTGACACACCCTGACGAAGTGAATTCGCTTCTGACGGTTCCGTTCATGGTTCATTGATATCCGGGCCGCGAGCCGACGTTGACCACTAACCCCAGCCCGAGCGCATTGGCGATCAACCCCGATCCACCATAGCTGATGAGCGGCAGGGGCAACCCGGTAATTGGAAAAAGTCCAGCGAGCATCCCGGTGTTGACTGCCGCCTGGAACGCGATCATCGCCATCACTCCCACCACGAGGAGCCGGCCGAACGCTTCTCGTGTCTCTTGCGCGATTGCCAGTCCGCGCCAAACCAATAGAAAGTAGAGCAGGAGAACGATTCCGCAGCCGATGATCCCATATCGTTCGCCAAGCACGCTGAAGATCGAGTCGGTGTGCGGTTCGGGAACCCGGCGGTCGATCGCTGCGTCGTCCACGTCGGTTTCAATCGCGCTTCCCCGCCAGCCCCCCAACGCAAACATCCGCTTTGCCTGATGCAGATGATAGCCGGCCGGGGTCGGCGACTGCCGGGGGAGGTTCTGTTCCCAAAGCGCCGTCACCCGCGACCGCTGATCGCCGCTCATTTGCGACCAGAGCGCAGGAATCGTTGCCACGCCGAGCAAGATAATGGCAACCAGATGCGGCAGCCGCGCACCGGCCGCAAGCGTCATGGCCAGCAGCACCGGCACGAAGACGAGCGAAGTTCCTAGATCGGGTTCTTTGAGAATCAGCCACAGCGGCACGAGCGTCATCGCCAGCGGCGCGACCAGACCGCTAAACTGCCGACCCGTGTCGCGATACGCCAAATAGCGCGCCAGCGCCACCACGAACGCGATCTTCGCGAACTCGGATGGCTGGAATCCAACGCCGCCGGCGCGAATCCAGCGATGAGCGCCGTTAACCGGCGCGAAAAAGTAAACTGCGGTCAGGAGCAAAAGCATCGTGACGAACCCAGCATAGCTCCAGCGACTTGCCAGCCGATAGTTCGGGACCGCCACAGCGAACATGACCGTTAGCGCCAGGATTGACCAGACCGTCTGATGGCATACGGTTCCCGGCGCCACTTCGGCGATTTCTTCGCAGCGGGCGACCCCAAGCCAGCCGCACGCCATAATCAAGCCAGCCACGAGTGGAATTGCCCACGGGATCCGTCGCCAGGAAACCATTGCTAACCAGGGTGTTTGAGCCGTAAATCAAGAAACGATCGCGGCGACCGGTCGTGCGGATTATAGGAGCGCAAGCGAGCGGGCCCAATCGCAATCGCTTATGACGCTTGAGATTGCGCCGTGCTAGTCAAAGTTTATGTAGAATTTCCAGACTTTCCCTGCGGAAAAAAACCCCCAAACTACTTGAATTAAGAAAAGTCCTCTGTATCTTTGCTTGTAGGCCCGTGGGACTATGGATTCCGTTTTACCTTTACAGGGGGAGCGAGACACGATGTTGCGACTGAAACTGACAAAGTGGCTGGTTGGATTTGCGGTATTGGCCGGCACGCTCGCGCTGGGCGCGGGCCGGGCCGATGCTCATCTCCACCATGGAAGTTGGGGATCCTGCGGTTCGTCTGGCGGAAGCTGGGGATCGCACGGCTCCTGGGGAAGTTGCGGTAGCTGCGGGTACGTAGTGTCGTGCTATTCGAGCGGCGGTAGCTGGGGATCCAGCGGCGGCAGTTGGGGATCGAGTGGCGGAAGCTGGGGATCAAGCGGCGGTAGTTGGGGATCGAGCGGCGGCAGTTGGGGATCAAGCGGCGGCGTCTATTACTCCGCTCCGGCCGCTCCAGATTCGGCACCGATGGCTCCCACGCCTCCGATGGGCCCTGGCGCTCCGGTGGCGCCCAAGCCCCCCACTCCTGGCAGCACCTACGCTCAGCCTGATGCCGGCTATCTCTTGGTAAGTGTTCCCACCGACGCCAAAGTGTTCGTCAACGGCCATGCGACCACTAGCACTGGCGCAGAACGGCAGTATGTTTCACGCGGGCTGGAAGACGGTCAGCGTTACTCGTATGAAGTGCGAGCCGAGATCATCCGCGATGGCAAGACGGTGACCGAAACGAAGATCGCTCAATTGACGGCCGGCGGCATGGCTAACGTGTCGTTCTCATTCGCGGGTGCTCCGCAGACTGCTTCGACCAAAGCCCCGCGGACCGCGCTGAAAGTGAATGTGCCGTCCGATGCGAAAGTGTTCCTATCGGGCAAGGAGACTAGTTCGACCGGTCCGGTTCGTGAGTTCAGCACGACGGCGCTGGCCGATGGTTCGACTTGGGACAACTACACGGTCCGTGTCGTGAGCCAGGGCGAGACTAAGGAACAAACAATCTCGTTGAAGGCCGGCGAAAGCCGCGAATTGAGTTTCGATTTTGGCGCGTCCGAAGTCGCTTCGGCCCGCTAGATTTCGCGAGAGCGACTTCGTAGACAACTTGACAGTTTGGACCACCCTCGCGCAGGATGTCTGCGCGAGGGTGTTTTCATTTGGCGAACATTGAAATGCTGAGGACGCGGACAGCGCTGCGACGATAGCGGACGTCGATCCTCGGCACCATGAAAACCCTTGTGCCGGTTTTGCAGCTTTCGACAACCATTTGGCCGCGCACAATCCGGGTCATTCGGCGTACCGGCGGCCGTCGATAAAGTGTATTGATGGGGACGCCCTCACCAATCCGATCCCAGCCAGAAAAGCGTTCGACCACGCAATCGGCGCGCACACAGGATGCGGATCCGTCTCCGGTAGCACGCGATCCCAATGCCAAATCAGGACTGGCGCCACGGGCCGCCGACGAATCGCTCAAGGCATCGTGGCCGCCCGCGGTGCGCGGCATCGTGAGCGCGCTCGTCCTGTTTCATTTGACGGCCGCGATCGTGGCCGCGTTGGTCGCGGCGCCTCCCTATAGTGAATTGTCGTTGGAGGCGGCCCGCATCTTTCGCCCCTATGTGAATGCCGCCGACCTAAACCACGGCTATCGCTTTTTTGCCCCCGATCCGGGTCCGAGCCACCTCGTGCGATATCATCTGGAATTCGCGGATGGATCGAAACGCGACGGCAAGTTTCCCGATCTCGATCAAGAGCGCCCGCGGCTGCTGTATCACCGCTACTTCATGCTCAGCGAGCACCTTTTCGGCCTCTACGGCGCGTGGCAGCAACTCCTGGAAAACAGTCGAGGGGATGTGCCATTGGCAGAGCGCCAAGAGATGAATAAAGCTGCCCGCGATGCAGAAGCGCTTTACCGAGCGTTTGCCAAATCCTACGCCGATGAACTTTTGCGCCGCAACGGCGCGAAGCGAGTTACGCTGGAACTCGTCGAGCACGTCATCCCACGTCCCGATGACGTGGCCGCGGGACGGCAGCGGCTCGATGACCCGGCGCTCTTTAGCGTCAAGGACAAGCTGGGGCCATTCAGTGAGGGTGGAGCGCTCGAGGAACTGCAGCCGTGAAACTGCTCGCCGATTATTTCCGCGACTTATTCCGCGCCACGGTCGCCGGCTGGGACCGCTTCTGGTTCATGCCCGCCGATCCGGCCACGCTGGGCCTGATTCGCATCCTCGCCGGAAGCATGCTCTTCTACACGCATCTGATCTGGTCGCTCGATCTGGAATCGTTTTTTGGCAATCGCGGCTGGTTGTCGCCGGACGTGCTCGGACGGATGCCGGAACGAGTCGGCGCATGGACTTACTTCGATTGGATTCATGCGAGCGGCACCCTCTGGACTGCGCACATCGCGGCACTCATGGTGTTCGCAATGTTGACCGTCGGCTTGTTCAGCCGCACGATGTCAGTGCTTGCCTATCTGATCACCGTCTCGTACGCCAACCGAGTTCCGCTGGCGTGGTTTGGCCTCGACGACATCAATGCGCTGTTGGCGATGTATCTGATGGTCGGTCCCAGCGGGGCGGCCTTTTCGCTGGATCGTCTCTGGGCGCGGGGCAGGGCAGGGCCGCCGCTAGCAGTCCAGCCGAGCGTCGGGGCCAACTTGGCGATTCGGCTGATTCAGATCCACATGTGCATCGTGTATCTGTTTTCGGCAATGGGTAAGCTTACGGGGGAGAGTTGGTGGGCAGGATCGGCGATCTGGCTCTCGGTTGGGAATCTCGAATATCAGTCGCTCGACATGACATGGCTGGCCGGTCATCTCCTCTTGGTCAATTTCCTGACGCATGCGACCGTCTTTTGGGAACTCTCGTATTGTGTGCTCGTCTGGCCGCGGCTGTTGCGGCCGCTGGTGATCGCGATGGCGGTGCCGATCCATCTGGGAATCGCCGTTGCGCTCGGCATGCCAACCTTCGGCCTGGTGATGCTGATCGGCAACGCCGCCTTTATCTCACCGGCGCTCGTCCGCAAGCTCCTCGATCGCCGAACGGAGCAGGGCAGGGGAGGGGAGGCGGTTGAATTGGAACCCGTGTCCGCGTGAGTCGCGGACTCGACCCCGGAATCGCTTCGGCTTATACTGAAAAACCGTTCGGTTGCAGATACTCTCACGAATCGAACGGCGTTTTCGGTGGTTGATTAGAGTCATTCAGGGAGCGCACGGTGTTTGAATCGATTGCTGTTGTCGGGGCGACCGGGGCGGTCGGGCGGATCATTCTTAAGCTGCTCGAGGAGCGGAACTTCCCGTTCGAGCGGATCAAGCTACTCGCTTCCGAGCGGTCGGCAGGAAAGACGGTCACGTTCGCTGGTCGGCCATATAAGGTCGAGGAACTGACGCCCGAGGCTTTTGCCGGCGTCGGCCTGGCCATTGGCAGCACGCCGGATGAGGTCGCTCGCGATTTCGCTCCTTGGGCCGTCGAGCGCGGCTCGGTCGTGGTGGACGAGAGCGGCTACTGGCGGATGAATCCGGAGGTGCCACTGGTGATTCCAGAAGTGAATCCCGATGCGGCCTTCGCGCATAAGGGAATCATCGCCAGCCCAAACTGCTCGACGACGCAGATGGTTGTGGCAATCAAGCCGCTGCACGATGCGGCGCGCGTCCGCCGGGTGGTCGTGAGCACATACCAAGCCACCAGCGGCGCCGGGCTTGGCGGCTGCCGCGACCTCGAATCCGGCACCCGGGCCCATTTGGCCGGCGACGATTACGTTTGCCAGACATTCGCCCACGATATCGCGTTCAACCTCATTCCGCAGATCGGCTCGTCGAAGCACGAGGGCTACACGTCGGAAGAAATGAAGATGGTCCACGAGACCCGGAAGATCATCGGGGACGACACGATCCAGATCTGTCCGACGTGCGTGCGCGTGCCCGTGAGCAATTGCCATAGCGAGAGCATCCTGGTCGAGACGCAGCGCAAGCTCACGGTCGCCGAGGCCCGCGAGTTGTTCGCGCAAATGCCGGGCATCGTGGTCGTGGACGATCTCGACGCGAAGCGCTACCCGATGCCGAAGAATTGCGACGGCCGAGACGAGGTCTTCATCGGCCGGATTCGCGAGGATCTGTCGAGTCCCAACGGTCTGGCGTTCTGGTGCGTCAGCGATAACCTTCGTAAGGGAGCAGCGACGAATGCCGTGCAGATCGCCGAGCTGCTCGTGAGCAAAGGGGCCAGGGACGAGGGGAGAGGCGTGAGGGGCGCGAAAGTCGGCGTTTAGCTGTGGCTCTGCCATCAAGCGAATCTGTCCATCGGGGCCTGCCGTGCCAGTTTTCGATGCGCACGCTCAAATTGACGATCGCGTACGACGGAACTGATTTCCTCGGATGGCAGTTTCAACCGGGCCGGCGCACCGTCCAGCAAACGCTGCAAGACGTGCTCGGCAAGATCACGGGCGAGACAATTTCGGTGGTCGCCAGCGGCCGGACCGACTCCGGAGTGCATGCCCTCGGGCAAGCGGTCAGTTTTGAGACCGGCAGCCGTTTATCCGATGACGTGCTCGCGCGGGCGTTGAACGCGGAGTTGCCGGACGATATGGCCGTGATTGCCGTCGAAAGAGCGCCGTACGATTTCCATGTGATTCGCGATGCCGCGCGAAAGCGATACCGTTACGTGTTGCAAGATGGACTCGTTGCCGACGTTTTCAGCCGCCGCTACGCCTGGCACGTTTTCCGCCCGCTCGATGCTGGCGTGATGCACCGGGCAGCGCAAGCATTGGTGGGCCGGCACGATTTCTCAAGCTTCGAGACGAGCGGGTCGGAACGCACGACCACCGTTCGCACGGTTTTCGAACTAACTGTTGCCCGCCAGGCGATTCAGAGCGGTTGGCGCGGTGGTGCCGGCGCGGATGAAATTCATATCGAGGTGGCGGCGGACGGGTTCCTATACAATATGGTTCGCAACATCGTCGGAACGCTGGTCGAAGTTGGCCGCGGCGTTCGCGACGAAACCTGGCCCGCCGCGGTCCTCGCCGCGCGCGATCGCCGCGCCGCCGGCCCGACCGCGCCCCCGCAGGGATTGTTTCTGGTTAGCGTGGAATTTGAGGGACGAGGGGCGAGGGACGAGGGGAAAGGGGAGGTTGCGATTGAGCCATGACGACAACCTGATCGCCTGGCATCCGGAGGCAAAAATGCCGGGGAACTGCACCCACTAAAGGCTGCTCAACGATCGTCCCTCATCACTCGTCCCTCACCCCTCACCGCTCGTCCCGCCCCCGTGCGAATCGCCCACGTCATCACGCGAATGATCGTTGGTGGAGCGCAGGAAAACACGCTGCTTTCTTGCGAAGGGAGCATGCGCCGGCACGGGGCCGAGGTGCTGCTCGTGACGGGACCCGCGCTTGGGCCAGAGGGAAGTTTGCTCGAGCGAGCCAGGGCAGGGGGGGTGCCGCTGGAAATCGTGCCCGAGCTGCGCCGATCGATCCGTCCTCGGCTCGATTGGCAAAGTTATTGGAAGATCAAACGATCCCTGAGGGAGTTTCGTGCCGACGTCGTCCATACGCACAGTGCAAAAGGGGGCATTCTGGGGCGCGCCGCGGCGTCGAAGCTCGGCGTTTCCGCGATCGTGCACACGGTGCACGGCGCGCCGTTTCACTCGTATCAAAACGCCTTGGCTCGCGAGTTTTCCCGCCGTTGTGAGTGCTGGGCCGCCCGACGATGTCATGCACTGGTCAGCGTGTCGGATGCTATGACCGACCTGATGGTCGAAAATCATATCGCGCCGCGCGAGAAGTTCACGACGATTTACAGCGGTTTGGAGGTTGAACCGCTTCGAGCCGCCGATTCCAAGCGCGATGCCGTTCGCGCCGAGTTGAGCTATTCCTCCGAGCATTTCGTGATCGGAAAGATCGCACGGTTGTTTGACCTCAAGGGACATGAGTTTCTTGTGCGGGCGGCCCCAGCGATCGTCGCGGCCTGGCCCAACGCGCGGTTTTTGCTAATCGGCGACGGCACCCTCCGCAAGCAGGTTGAATGCCAAGTGGCCGGCGTCGGATTGACGGATCGATTTACGTTTCTCGGTCTCGCAGCGCCGGAGCGGATTCCCGAATTGATCGCCGCGATGGACGTGGTGGTTCACGCGAGCCTGCGGGAAGGCCTGGCCAGGGCCGTGGTGCAAGCTCTGCTCGTCGGCCGGCCGGTGGTGAGCTACGATGTCGATGGGGCGCGCGAAGTTGTGATCGACGGCGAGACGGGCTATCTCGTGCCGCCCAAATCGATTGACGAATTGGCGCAAGCGGTGAGCCGGCTCGCAGCCGATCCCGCGTTGCGAGCGCAGATGGGGTCGGCGGGGCAGCGGCGCTTCGCCGATCCCTTTCGCCAAGAGCGGATGGTTGATGAGCTGCACCGGCTCTATGAGCGGCTCTTGGCGCGATAAGTACGAAGTACAAAGGACGAAAAGGGAGCTTCCACGTGCCTCGCGCTTGGTCGCTCGTCGTTCGATGCGTTGGTTGTCGCCCCGCAAGATGCCGATTAAACTGAATCAGCAGTGGAGAATTCGCCGCGATTTACCAAATCCTTGGCGCAGAGAATCTGAGGCCGCGTGACGTGACGCAACAGGGCAAATATCTCGGGCAATATCGGCTGCTGAATCTGGTCGGCAATGGTCGGCACTGTCAGGTTTGGGAAGCCATGCACGACGGACGGAACGAACGTTACGCGCTCAAGGTCCTTCACCCCGATTATCGAAACGACGGCGAGCAGCTCAGTCTGATGAAGCACGAGTTTGCCGTTGGGAAAGAGATGGATCATCCGCGGGTGGTGCGGATTTTCGAGTTCGACAGCTCCCGGATCGCTCCGTTCCTGGCGATGGAGTTCTTTGCCTCGGCGACGAACTTGAAGAAGCTGATCGCGCAAGGAGTCGACGTCATCGCCCGCCAGGTCCCCAAGATCATCGAGCAGGCCGCGGAGGGCCTGGCTTACTTTCATCAACAGGGCTGGATCCATCGCGACATCAAGCCGAACAACTTCTTGGCCAACCCATCAGCGGACGTGAAGCTCATCGACTACGCGATCGCCGAGCGCCGCCGTGGCTTGCTCAGCCGCCTGTTCGGCAAATCGAAAATCCAAGGGACTCGCAGCTACATGTCGCCCGAGCAGATTCGCGGCCAACCGCTCGACCACCGCACCGACATCTACAGCTTCGGCTGCGTGACGTTTGAGTTGTTGGCCGGCAGGCCGCCCTTCACGGGCAACTCGGAGAACGAGCTGCTCAACAAGCATCTGAGGTCCCCGGCGCCCTCCGCCGAAACGTATAATAAATATCTCACCTATGAATGCGTCCAATTGGTGAAGTCGATGCTGGCAAAGAAACCGGATGATCGTCCCGCGTCGATGGACGAGGTGCTCGATCACATTCGCGCCTACCGCGTCTACCGCTCGATGCCGGCGGCGCCGAAGGCCTGACGGCAAGTACGAAGTACGAAAGGGGACGGTGCTGGGCGCCACGATGACGGATTCATCCGGCCGGCGGTGCAATGTAAAGCGTGCTTGCCTTGATGTCGCAATTCAACTAGCCTATCCCCTCATAGAGTTGTTTCACAACGATAATAGAAGTCTGTTTTCGTTCTCCCAACCCTGGGATATCTCGGCCGACAGCCACTAGACGACTTTCGCACTTCGTCCTTTGTACTTCGTACTTCGAACATTTCCGTGTCTTCCGGCCATCGACTTGCGTTTGAACGACCAATCTACGATCTGGAGTCACGGATCGCGGATCTAGATGCCGCCGCGCGCGAGGATCCCGTCGCGCGCGAGGAGCTGCGCCGTTTGCGGCGCGAATTGGTCGAGTTGACGCGGAAAGTCTTCAGCCACTTGACCCCTTGGGAAACCGTCGAGGTGGCCCGCCATCCCGATCGGCCGATGACGACCGACTACATCGAATTGGTATTCGATGAGTTCGTCGAGCTGCACGGCGACAAGGCGTTCGGAGACGATCGGGCGATCCGCACCGGATTCGCCAAGCTCGATCAGTTCAAGGTGATGATCGTTGGACATCAAAAAGGACGGACGGTCAAGGAGCGGAGTCTCTGCCATTTCGGTTGCGCGCATCCCGAGGGTTATCGCAAAGCGATGGAAAAGATGCGGTTGGCGGCGAAGTTCGGCCGGCCGGTGATTTGTCTGATCGACACGCCCGGGGCTTATCCCGGTGTCGAAGCGGAAGAGCGAGGGCAATCTCAAGTGATTGCCGACAGCATGTTCCAGATGTCGCGGTTGCCGACCCCGATTGTATGCGTCGTGATTGGTGAAGGGGGATCCGGTGGAGCGCTCGGGATCGGGGTGGGCGACAAGGTAGCGGTGCTCGAGCACGCATATTACTCGGTGATCAGCCCAGAGGGGTGCGCCGGCATCTTATGGAAAAGCCACACCCACAAGGAAGAGGCCGCAAAAGCGTTACGACTGACCTCCCGCGACTTGCTGGGGTTAGGAGTCGTGGACGACGTGATCGACGAGCCACTCGGCGGCGCGCATCGAGATCATCCGCGAATGGCCGCCCGACTCAAGATGTATCTCATCAAGGCGCTCCGCGAGTTGACGCCGCGGCCACGCGAGGAACTTTTGGCGGCGCGCTACGAGAAGTTTCGCCAGATGGGAAGCTTCCTTGAGAACGGCGCGCTTCAAAACGGGGCGGGGGAAACGTCGCCATAGCTCCGCGCCCGGTCGTCTTGCCGCCGAATCGCTCAAGCCGAGCCAGCGGTGACGGAGATCACTTCAACGGCTATTGCCACCGGCGCCGCCTAGTCAATCGAATGCGGCGAAACCGCCCCCGAACGTCCGATAATGTCTGTTATGTTCGGTAGCCGGGCCGGTTTTCTTCGGGAAATAAGCGGTTTTAACCGCGCTCGATCGTCTCGCGACGCTGCCGCTGCGTCGCGCCGCGAGCCTTCGGTCGGCATATTCAACTGCCGCTTCGCGGCGGCACAGCGCCCGGCGCATCCGGCGGCTTCGCGCCGTCGGGCTGAAGCTCCGTTTCCAGCCGATTCAAATACGGGTCGAGCACTTTGTGAATCTCGCTCGGGATCACCGGATCCGCTCGATTCAGGAGCAGGGCGATGTAATGGCCCGAATTGGATTGGAGCACCGAGTCGCGGCCGGAGGGAATTAGCGTCACGGCGAAAAATGTGATCACGACGCAGAACAAGACTCCCTTGCCCGCCCCGACAACAGCGCCGATCTGGTGATCGAATTCCTGCAACCGTAACCGATTGATGAAGCTCTTGACGAAGTGGAACATCACCCAAACCACGAGCGAGGTGCCCATGTAGAGCGCAAACATGGCGACAAATCGGTTCAGCGGGGCCTCGGATCCAAACATCGGCGCCAGCGGCTCGCTGAACCGCAAGGCCAAGAAGTAGCTTGCTACGATCGCGGTGAGCGAAGCCAACTGCCAGGCGAGCCCTTTCCAGGCTCCCCAGAGGGTCGTGCCGGCGAGCACGAGGATCATGATCAGGTCGTAGGAATCCATCGAGGAGCGGGGACGAGGATCATGGGAAGAAAAAACGCGGCGAAAGTATAGCGATCGCCGCACCAATCATGAAGAGCATTTCGGAATCCACGCAGAATAAAAAGGTGCGGCGAAATGGCGGCCGCCGTCTCCAGCCGTTGCTCTTTTCCGGCATGCGGGATTCCGTTACAGTCCCGCTCGCCGAAGTCCCTTTTCCTGAAATCCCCGCGATTATCCTCGGAAGGATGGAGCGTATCCATGGCCGGTTTTAAGACGCACATCACCACCAGCACGGTTTTGGGCATCGGCTACGGCGCGGCCGCCTATGGGTTTTACCACGTCCCGATCCCGACTTGCGTCTTGGCCGGCGGGCTATGCAGCGTGGCGGGGATGTTTCCCGATTTGGATAGCGGACCCGGCCGGCCGCTGCGTGAAAGCCTGGCCTTTGCGGCAGCCGTGGTGCCGATGATGCTTTTGCACCGAATTCAACATCTCGGCTACGCCCCTGAGACGAACATCATGATTGGCGGGGCGATCTATTTGGCGATTCGCTTTGGCGTCGGCTGGTTGCTGCGGCATTACACCGTTCACCGGGGCATGTTTCATAGTTTGCCGGCGGCGGCCATCGCGGCCGAGCTGACATTTTTGATCTGCGGGCACGAGCAAGAAGGACTATGGTTGCGGTTCTTCAACGCCGGGGCGGTGGTGCTAGGCTTCATGTCGCATTTGGTGCTCGACGAAATCTGGAGCATCGAATTCAAGACCGGCATCCCGCGGTTCAAAAAATCGTTCGGCACGGCGATCAAGCTCTGGAGCGACAGCCTGTGGGGCAATCTGTCGGCGTATGGCAAGCTGGCGATCCTCACTTGGCTCGTGATCCAAGACCCGATCTGGAAAGCGCCGCCGCCGAACTCGAACCCGGCCGCGCAAAACCAGATGAGCAGCGTGCGCCCCACGAAGCCGCTTTTTTGACGATTCAGAAGAGCTTCTTCGAGTCGAGCAACAACGTGACGGGACCGTCGTTTACTAAAGCGACATCCATGTGCTGACGGAATCGACCCGTCGCAACTCGGATCCCCTTTGCCGCGACGGCCGCGACGAATTCCAGATAGAGCCGCTCGCCCAATTCGTGATCGGCGGCGGATATGAAGCTTGGCCGGCGGCCTTTGCGGCAATCGCCCAACAGCGTGAACTGGCTGACGATCAGCATTGCCCCGCCGCTCTCCACGAGCGAGCGATTCATCTTTCCCGCATCGTCGGGAAAGATCCGCAGCTCGACGACCTTGTCGGCCAGAAGCTGCGCGTCGTCGCTCGAATCGTCGGCCGCCACGCCAAGCAGTACGACCAGCCCTCGGCCGATCTCTCCGACGACCTCACTTGCGACGGTCACCCGCGCCTCGCTGACGCGCTGAACGCAAGCCCGCATTCACACCTCGAGACCGCGCTCGGCGCGGATGCGTTTCACTTCACTGAGGATTTCAGTTATCACTTCGTGATGAGCGCGGATTCGTTGGGCTTCGATGACGAATGTCCAGACGATGAACGCCAGTCCGACGAGCGCGCCGATCAAGTGCGGAATCACCCAAGTCTCGGTCCCGGGATGCCCAGTTCCCGGATCGGCGGCGGCGCCCAGCGCGATCACGCCCACGATGGCGAGCATCGCCAGAACCGCCCAGGGAAAGGTCCGTCGCTTGAGAATCACGCTCTGGCGGAGCAATTCCCGGTCGAGCGAATACGTCTCGACCACCTCCTTGCACCAGCGACTGGTGCCAATGAAATAGGTCACTACGATGCTATTCACGAACACCACGGCGAGCGCCGAGGCCAGGCCGAGCATCTTGTGAACGATCGCCAGATTCAGCAATTTCGGAAGCTGCGGGCTTTGCCGGATCCCAGGTTCGTGCAGGTCGCCGATGTACAGGCCCAATAGCAACGTCACCGCCAGAAGGGCGAGGGTAAACAGAGCGAGCGTGGTGAAGATTCGTATCATGTATTCATAGTTTAGCCCGATCGCGTGCGCGGTACAGGGGAAGCAACGTAGTAGGCACACTCCATGTGCCGTCCGCGGAGCGATACAACACCGCAGGCGAACGGCACACGGAGCGTGCCTGCTACGTACGGCGTGGACGGCGCGACGGGCCGTTCGTAGAATCAACTTGATGCAAATCAAGCGACCTCTGCTTGCAATCACGATGGGCGATCCCGCGGGGGTGGGGCCGGAAACGATCGTCGGCGCTTGGGGCGATCCGCGGGTTCATGAGTGGTGTGACGCGGTTGTCATCGGGCATCCCGTCGTCTTGCGGCGGGCCGTCGATCTGCTGAGAAGCCGCTGTGAAATCGTGTCCATCGAAGACGTTGCAGACGCACGTTCTTCACCCGAATGCATGCCCTGTCTTCCGTGCGGATCGACTGCGGCGCTCGACGTTCCTCCGGCGACGATTGATCCGCGCTCTGGCGAAGCCGCCTACGAAGCGGTGGTTCGGGCGGCGGAATTGGCGCTTGCGCGACGCGTCGGTGGAATCGTGACCGCTCCGCTGCACAAGGCAGCGCTTTGGCAGGCCGGGCATCATTATCCCGGACATACCGAGTTGCTGGCCGAACTTTGTGGCGTGCACGATTTCGCAATGATGCTCTATCTCGGTCCGGACGAGACAATCCGGGGCCCCGCCGGCCTCGGCGTCGTGCACGTCACGCTGCACATGGCGCTGCGGGACGTTTTTGCGCATCTGACTCGCGAAGCGATTGTCGCGAAAGCCAATTTGGCGGACAAGGTCACGCGATTGTTGCGCAGAGCCTACGGGTTAGCCGCGGAGGTATCCCGCATCGGAGTTTGCGCTCTCAATCCTCATGCCGGCGAGGAAGGGCTATTCGGCGATGAAGAGCGAACGATCATCCGGCCGGCAGTCGAAGATGCGCGGGCCGCGGGCTTAAACATCACGGGGCCGCTGCCGACCGACACGCTGATGGTTCGCGCTCGCGACGGCGAGTTCGACGCGGTGGTTGCCATGGTTCACGATCAGGGACATATCGCGCTGAAGCTGCTCGGAATGCACCGCGCGGTGAATATCACGCTCGGGCTGCCCATCGTGCGCACCAGCGTCGCCCACGGCACCGCGTTCGATCTGGCCTGGCAAGGTCGCGCCCAGACGAGCAGCATGGTCGAGGCAATTCGCGTTGCCGCCGGATTGGCGAGTGCGCGATGATCGTAGCGGATTTCGCAAGAATCTCGGCACCCTTACGGAATTCTTGAGAATTCAGCTACGAAGGTCATCACTTCGCGGGCTCGCCCCGCAGCATTTTCAGATACGCGTCAGTCGTATCCGTCGGTTTGAGCCCGTTCGGCTGAGTCAGTCCACTGGGTTGATAGACGAACTCGCGAGCATCCATCGGCGCATTTAACCGAACATCGAAAAACTCCGTGGTCACGATGGCGCGATATCCTGGAAGGATCCCCCCCTGCCCTTCCACATCCGATTTGCCGATGCGCCGCAAATACTCGATGCGATAGGGAATCCAGTCGGACTGACCGACATAGAGCACGACATGCTCCGGCAAGTGGGCGGGGAGTTTTTTCCATTCGATCGGTCGTCCTGCTTCGATCGCGCCGCGCAACTCAGGCACGGCTGCGGCCAACTGAGCGGGCCGCCATTGGCCGTCGACGACCCACACGAGATGGTCTCGGAGCTGCGTCTGAGCAGCACGGTCGAATTGAAAGTTTTGCCGTAGTCCCGCGATCATCTTCGAGAGGCCTCCAATCGACATCGGACCTGGCGAGACGTTGGATGCTGTTCGACCGTCACTTTGAAGCTGAACCTGAATTCGGTCCAGATCGACCCGGTTCAAACTGCGTCCGGTGGGAAGCTCGCGAAAGGTCCAGAAGAAGTGACCGTCGCTGATCTCGCGCAGGGTGTACGTTGCGTCGCCGACTTGGCTCTTCAATTCGAATCGCGATAACTGTCGCAGCCCGCTTCCCTGTTGAAGATAAATCCCCGTGCCTATTACTTGTTGCTCGAACAGATCAACCTGATTGCGGACCTTGGCCGACAGCGATTGGAGCTGATCGATCGTCTGCTCGACGCGCTCGACCAGTGCTTCAGCCTCCTGACTCGAGCTTCCGGACTGAGATGCGGAGGCTCCTCCCGATTCCACAACACTCGATGGGGTCTCGGCTTGCGCCGGCATGACGAGGACCGTGGCGATCGCAAATGAGAAGATAGGGCAACTTATCTTCATTTTCGGGTTTTGCCGGATTTGCCAAAGAATCCCGTTGTAGCACGCCGACCAATTACGTCAGAGGCACGCCCCAAGCGCGGAAGGCAAGCGTATAGCTCGCAATTTCCGCGATTAGGCGGTCTTGACCGAACAGTCAGTCCAGCCTGGAAAGACCCGGCGGCGGGGCATTGTAGGACCGAGGGGAGACTGCGGTCCACACCAATTGTCAACGGTCGCAACCGGCCGCCGCTCGCGGCAGCCGGCATACGACGGGCGTCGATTACCAATCTTGCAGTGGGCTTGGGCGACTCGACCCAAGCACTCGCGAGAGTGACTCTGAGGGGGGAAACCATGAGACTTTCGTTGGATCGTTGGACGCTGCTGCTGGCGTCGGCCGCCGTGGCGACCGGCTGCACGCTGCCCTATGAGTCGCAGCATCAGCATCTGGCCAAGTTTGAGACCACCGTGCAGCCGGCCACCAAGGTGCTGCCGCCCGCCGCCATGCTGCACCATCCGGGTCCGGGCGTCGATGGCCCAGGGCCGGGTGTGTTTGGCGTCGGCGCGCCGCCGATGATGTATGGCGGCCAGCCCGACACTTCGCAAATCGGCTTCCGTGGCAACGACGGTATGAAGATCTTCTGGGATGTCGGCGGGCACGGCCTGTTCGACTCGGAGCCGCTCGTTGAACCGGGCCGTTACAACTTCCCACAAGGGGCCATCTACCGACTCAAGCTGACGAACATTCCAGGCCGCCCTGGCGTGGAACTCTATCCCACGCTGGAACTCGCCCTGGCGACCCCGCGGACGGAAGCGTTCCTCGCGCACAATTTCATCCCCTTCGAGTTGACCGCTGAAGACTTCGAGCAAGTGCTCTCCGGCAACTTCGTGACCAAGGTGATCTATCTCCCCGACGCCGAGCACCAAGAAGCGGTGTTGGCGGGAGCGGAAACCTTGGTGAGCACGCGGCTTGAGCCGGGCAAAGACCCGATCATGGAAGCCGAACGACGCGGCTCGATCATGGCGATCATCCGCATCGGCAACAAGGATTTGCAAGCTCCGGGCGCCGAAGGCGGCAATGGCATCATCCAAACCGGATTCCATAGCCCGCTGCTTGGCACGACCGGCAACTGCGGTCCGGAAGGCTGCGGCGGCGGAGTGCCGGGCGGTTATCAAGTAGCCGGGGGGATGCCCCCAGGATTTGTGGCCGGCGTCACCTCACCGCTCTATGGAATGCCGATCACGGGCACGCCAATCGGACTGGCTGGCCCGCCGCACGTGCCGCTTGGCGTGCCGGCCGGTTTGCAGGAACACATCATTGCGAACCACACGCACATGTCGATTCCCGACACGACCAAGAGAGTCAAGATCGATGTCAAGCAAGAACCGGGCTTGTCGTATCCGAACCCGGTTCACCACGTAGTCATCGTCGAGGCGACGCACACGCCGCCGGTCGAGTATCACCAGCCGCTGGTGGACCACCACCAGGAGGCGCCGGGCGTTCCCGACAATTGCGACAACTGCGGCAACTGCGGTCCCGGACACTAAGGAGCGCAGCCAGTCGCAAACGGAAACGCAGAACAGCGATCTCAAGCCCAGGGGCGACAACCCCTGGGCTTGACCGCTGTGCAGAGAAGCGGCGAGCGGCACGTGACAGTCGATAGCGGCGCGACCCGCTGAATTAGTCCTATCCTTCGTACTTCGGACTTCATACTTTGTACTTCGCGCTTATCACGACAATGGTCGACATGCACCGCAGCCGAGCGAATTGCCCGGAGGTCTTCCGACCGCAAACTGCCGGCAAGTGGCTTGCTCTGGTGATCGCGGTGTGGGCTCACAGCTCGATTCTACTGGCCCAGCAACCGCCGGTTCACTACGAACATGCAGGAGCGCTGCCACCGGGAGCGATTGGCAGCCGGCAGCTTGAGCGAGGCGGACCATTGCCGGGATATTTTCAGCCGGTTGAGATCGAGGCGCCCGCGGGCGCCTCGGTCTCAATGGCCGTGGACGATCAATTCAGCCCGCCAGCCGCTGCCCCGCTGAAAGCCGGTATGCTGATCGGCTCGGTCTATCGGCTGCGCGTGATGGGGATTCCGCGACACGAAGGGGTCGAGGTGTTCCCGACGATCGAAGTCGTCAATCGTCTTTATCCTCCGCCGGGACAGGAAGTGCGATTCCCCGTGCCGGTCGAAGTGACGCTCGAGGATCTGGAATTGGCAATGGACGGACATTTCGTCACGCGGATCGTCTATTTGGAGGATCCGAAGCTGGCACTGCCCGCCGCCGCCGACAAGGAGCATCAAAACTGGTTCGAGGTCGGACCGCACGACGATCCGCTGGCCGTGGCCGACCGCTTGGGCCGGCCGATGGCCATTCTCCGAATCGGCGGCCGCGTGCCAACCGATCCCGATCGACCAGGAGGCGAATTCATGTACCACTCCCCTCCCCTGCTCATGCTTTCGGGTCACCAATCGCAATGAAGCTGCGCCGCTTCCAAATTGTGATCGCCCTGCTCTGCCTCGCGGGTTGCCAGGCGCCGCAGTCGCACGGACCGATTCCGACGGGCGCTGGCGATGCGATGGCTGTCGGCGCTCCGTTGCCCGTCGGTCCCAAATTCGCCGCTGGCGCGCCGAAGTCGCAGCTCCAGCCGCAGCAGCCGGGATTGCCGACCACCGCCTTCACCGGCTATCCGGGGGACGGTTATACTCAGCCCGGCAATGTGCCCGAATTCATGCAACAGGCGGGCGATTGCACGCCATTGCCCACTGCGACGTTCGGCCCTTGGCGTCCGCCCGGAATCGGCGGCACTTGGCCGCCCGATGAATACATCTGCGATGGCGGCGGCTCGCCGCAAACCGTCGTTCGCTCCGATTGGCGGATCGAGGGACTCAAGCCCGAAGAGACGATCGCCCACTTCGACACGATCGACGGCCGGACCGTGGTCGAGCCGACGAACAAGGTTTGCCTCTACGCTCCGCGATTCGCCGCGGTTCGCAAAGTCGATACTCCGTTCGACGGCCACCAGCTCGAAGAGGCCAGCGGCATCGCGATCCGCGAAGGGTTGCACCAAGCCAATGAGGCGAATCTCGCTCGATCCGCCATGCAGCCGCTCGAACCAATCGGGGCGATCGAAGACAAACAGAGCATCGCGCTGGTGAAGCAGCAGCCAGGCATCGACCTCTCGAATCGGATCGGCGCCGGCGCCGTTCAAGATCGCGTCAGGCCGTATGAAGATTTTCTGTACATCCGTTCGGGCGTGATGCAAGATGAAGAAAAGCCGGTCCTCGCCCAGCGAATTCAAGCGGCCATCACATGGACGAGCGACCGAGGCGTGCAGGTCACGCTGAGCGGTCGTCGGGCAACGCCCGTCATTGGCGATCAGCGGGCGAGCGCCGTCTATGAAGTCGATGTGCCCAATCATCCGCGGCTGCAAATCTGCAAGATCGCCTCGACCGACAACGCCCAGCCGGGCGAAACGGTCGATTTCACGATCCGCTTCGACAACGTCGGCGATCAGAAGATGGGGAACGTCACGATCGTCGACAATCTCACCACGCGGCTGGAATACGTGCCCGACTCGGAGCAAAGCTCGGCTAAGACCACATTCTCGACGCAGCCAAACGAAGTCGGCTCGCTCGTCCTGCGCTGGGAAATCACCGACCCACTCGCCCCCGGCCAAGGCGGCGTTATTCGCTTCCAGTGCAAGGTGCGGTAGCGCCAGGACCATCCGAATCGCGATCCGCCTCCGAGCAGTTCTTCCGTGCTTCGTTGCGTATATTAGAATGACGCGTATGGAGCGTGCGAACTACAAGCGATTCTATGCTTTGTTATTCAAGCCAATTGCAGACCGGCTCGGTCCACTTGACACCGAGACGCTGATGGCGATCCTCGGATTCGACTTCGGCGGACCGGTAAGCCTTTGCACCGTCGGGCATTCACGCGAGCGGTTTGTCACATACGTTTCGTGCGAATTAGCAGTGCGTGATGGCCAACAGTCGGGCAAAACGGGTCCGTACGAGGTGATGATGACTTGCGACGATGAGGACTGGGCGAGAAGGATCCTAACACGAGTTGGACGCATGTCGTTTAATAGCCTGTTCGAGCATGGCCACAGCATCGACCTTGGCGAGATTGTCGGAGCCGAGTGCCCAATGCAGGGATTGGTCGTCGAAGAGTATGCCCGTGTTCCGATTGACGGTCGAGCCTACGGCATCCTTCGTATTCACGGGGTGACTCGCCCTGAGTTAGAATTTGCAATGATGTTTGGCACGAATCGGTTGCTTGACTGCGTTAAGCGAGGAGGAGTGTATCCGCGAACAAGCATTCACCGGAGGGAGTCTGTCGAGACCGGAGTTTAATCGAACCTCGTGGAAAGAATTCTGGCGATTTCGCATATGGGTACAACATTGTCGGCCATTGAGCGGGTTCGACGGGCACTTGTATCTCCGACCCGTGGGGTCATCGGGATCGCCGACGACTTGGTGGTTTCGGCGTCGGAGCTAGGCCTTGGAATCGAATGGCGCGAAGGACATTGCCGTCTCCGGTGGGGCGAGCCCGATTCGAAGGTAACCGCCAGGATGTACCTTCCGAAATCGGTCTTCCGTGCTGTGCTGGCGCGCATCGCAGCCCTTTGCAACGAGCGATACCCAAACTCTGTTTCGTCGTACGGTGGCTCCGGAACATTTTCGACGGGCGCTAGAGCCGAAATCGTGTATCAGGTTACGTTCTCAAACACGCCTGCGGACCAGAGATTGGAACTTAAGCGTGAATCCCACGCTTCGTGAATCTTGTATGCACTCCTGGATTCGCCGGCCCTTTGTTGTGGTCTCCTTGGTCGCGATTTCCTCGCTGGGGATAGTTAAGGCGGCGGACAAGGCTGGCGATTCCTCGCGGAAATACGCCGATGGCCCGATCGTGCCGGGGGATTTCAAGGCTGCGGTGCCTGATCCGACGCCCGTCAAGGATGGCGTCAAGTTGCGGGCGATGACGCATACGGACATCCGATATTCGACCCGTTATCGCTGGGACGAATCGAACCCTGGAATGGTCTCGGCCTGGCTCACGCGGTTCGATTGCTACGCGGCGCTCGTTTGCGACAAATGCTGGATCAAGGAGCCGATGGACTTGCGGCTCATTGACCACGAGCAGGGGCATTTCGACATCACTGAGATCAACGCCCGGCGAGCCCAGAAGAAATTCGATCAGTTGATCGCCGAGAAGGGTCTAGTCGGCCACGGCCACGAAGAAGCGTCGGCCGTCGCTGATCTCAACAGGCAAGTTGACGACCAAATGCAGCAGGTCTTCGACAAGGAACGCGACGAGCAAATCGAATACGATCGCGTCACCAATCACGGCCGGAACCATTCCGCTCAAGCCGAGCAGCGCCAAATTCAACTCGATCGACTTAGAGAACTCGACGCGAAGGATTTGAACACGACCGACATGTGAAATAGAGAATCCAAAATCGAAAATCAAAATCCGTACTCCCCTGCCCTGCCCTTCTCAGTTTCCTCGCACCGTCTGCTCGCCGGTCGTTCGATTCGGTACGTTCTTGGGCGACGTGGCCATGCGTGCGGGATTCTTCGCTAGACCCGCAGCAACGGCTCCTCCCTTGACCGGAACGTGGTCGATCGAGCCGAAGTCGGCCCAGAAATCTTGCCAGCTCACGCTGAACGTGCCGTACTTGATATTCTTGTTGTTCCCGCGCAGCCCCCAGGGATTGTAGAGCGTCACCTGCTCGCTCGCCGGATCGTAGCCGACGATCACGTAGCTATGATGCGGCACCAAGGAATCGGGAACTTCGTTTTTGGAATTCGCCAGTTCCAGTTCTCCTTTGGCCAGGGAGGCAATCGTGTTTAACCCGTCGCGTGAAGCGGCCACACCGGTCAATAGCGGCAGCGTGGTCGTGCTCTTGCCGCCGCGGCCGATCTCTGCGAACGAATTGACTCCGGCGGTGCCCTTGGTGGTTAACCAACCGGATTCATTCAACTGGGCCAGCGCCTTCTCCGCCAGAGCTAGCCAGAGGACATTTTTGGCGTTGGCGGCCAAATCACCGCGATTCTCGTAGACAAAACGCCCCTTCTCGTCTACCGGCAGGAAGCGATCGACGGTCAAGAAGACCGGTTTGCCTTCGCGATAAAACCGGACGGTGAAGGTGCCGTCGCGATTGTCGCCAAACATGCGTTGAATCTGTTCGGGATTCCGCAGCGCGACTTCGCCCAAGGCCGCCAGGAAAAAGCAGTCGCCGAGATCACCCTGATGCAGGTCCGACAACTTCGGCGCGCCGTCGAACAGTACGCCGGCCGTCCGCTGATAATGGAATTTGGAATCAATCTGCGGGCGGTCGGCGCCGAAGAACCATTTTTGCACCAGGGCTTCGAGATGCTTTCCGCTGCTGCCCGGCTCGAGATCGCCGAGCGGCTGTCCCTGGAAACGGGCATTCGCCGGATCGGCGAGAACCACTTTTCGCGCGAGATCGGCGACAAATGGGGGCATCCCGAGGAGCTTGGCGTTTTCGGCCAGAGCGCGCAGCGTTTGAAATTGATCGTCGTCAATCCGATCGCCCTCGGCCGCCGAGTGAAAGATCGCGATCATGTCCGAGCGGGTAAGATGATGGTGGTCGGCGAATCGCGCGGCCGCCAGATCGCGCAAGTCCGGATCGGAGAGATGCCGTTCGAACCATTCTGGCGACAAGCTCGTTGCCGGTGGCGCGGACGGCGTCTGGCCGCGAGTTGCTGACCGTCGCGTCGGAACACCACTCGGCGAGGCATCGGCCGCGAATGCAACGCGGCCGATGCCGGTCAGAGCGACCATGACCGCGAAGTTAAGCAAAGTTTTGACTGTCGAGTTGATGGTAGGCCAGGTCATGGCATGTCCTTGCGCTCGCGGTGATCTTGGTTCAGCCTTAATGAGCGCAGATTCCGCGGCTTTGTTACGCGGAAGCGATTTGCCTTGACCCGATTCGCACGGTCGCGGTACAGTTCCGGCCGGGAGGTCGTACTTTGCTCCCCTGCCCTGCCCGCGCTTTAGGTTGCTTTGCCAATGGATCTCGAAACGGTTTACCGATGCCCGGGTGAAGCGTATGACATCAGCCGCTGGGTCCATCTCGGTCGCCTGGCCAGCTTCTATCCGGCTTGCGGCGACTGCCCACATCGCGGCGACACGGCAACCTTGTCGGCTCGCCGCATCAGGATGTTGACCGTCGTTCAGCGGCAGGCCGGCAGGGCGAACCCGCCTTTCCACGCCGAGGGCATCTCAGGCGTTTATTTGAACGAGGTCGGACCCGAACTTGCTCGCCGCGTCGGGCAAGCTCTGGGGACGTACCTCTCGCACTACGATTCGGACACTGCGCCGCGCGTCGTTTTAGCCAATGATGGCCGCCCATCGACGATCGAACTCGCGACCACCGCCGCGGACGGCCTGCGCTGGACGGGTTGCTCGGTGGCCGACCTCGGCGCCGCGACGGCCCCTTGCTTGGCGCTCGCCGCCGAGCGGCAAGAGGCGGACGGCGCGCTGCTCATTGGGAACCCCGGAGGCAAACAACAAGAAGTCGGGCTGACGCTCTGGGGGCGATGCGGCGAACCGCTTTCCGCGCCGGGAGAGTTGGATTCCGTCCGTCGCCTGGTCGACTCCCCTGCCCCGCGGCCACGGCGAGCTTTTGGCGGCATCGAGCAGATTATTGCGGGCGACAGCTACTTGGCGCAGCTCGAAACGCATTATCACGCGTTGCGGCCACTGCGGTTTTTCGTCGATACGACGTCATTCGCGCTCGTCGAATATATCAAGCGATTGACGAGCAAGGTCGCGCTGAAGATTCACTTCGAGTCACGGATTCTCCAACGGCTCCGCCCTGGCGAGGCGCATTTCGGCATTTGGATCGACGGCGACGGCGAACGCTGCCGCATCGTCGACGAGCGAGGAGAACCGGTATCTGTCGAGGCGCTCGTAGTACTTTTTGCTCGCGAGTCTCTCGCCGCACGGCAGAGTGTGAAGATCGTGCTGTCTGAGTCGATCAGCCAACTCGCGCCGACGTTGAACCGCCTGGGAGTTGAGACCTTCACGGCCGCTTCCAACCGGCAGGCGATTTACAACGCGGTGGTTCAGCATCAGCCCGACCTCGCGGCGGATGAGCATGGCCGGATCTGGTTCGCGGGCCAGTCAAACTGCGCCGATGCGCTCAAAGTGCTCACGCTGCTTCTGACGCTCCTGAGCCGCAGCGATCAGCCATTGTCGGAGCACATCGCTTCGGAGATACTCTGAGTTCGAGCACTGGTCTCCTATGCAGCGCCTCACAAGCGAGGCGGCTAACGATCTCTCGCCATTTCCCCTGGCGCCTATGCAACGTTCATGGATCGCAAACCGGACCGCCTTGTTCGACAGCTCGGGCATCCGCAAGGTCTTCGAGTTGGCGGCCAAGATGCGCAATCCAATCAATCTATCGATCGGCCAGCCCGATTTCGATGTGCCGGAAGCCGCGCGGCAAGCGGCAATCGAGGCCATCGGGAGCGGCAAGAACGGTTATGCGATCACACAAGGAATGCCCGTGCTCCGCGAGAAGCTGCAAGCCCAGGTCGACGCCGAATACGACCATGCGGACCGTAAGCTGTTCGTTAGTAGCGGAACCAGCGGCGGGCTGGTGTTGGCGATGCTGGCGCTCGTGAATCCCGGCGACGAAGTGATCGTATTCGATCCGTATTTCGTGATGTACGAGCCGCTGGTGAAGTTGGTCGATGCCGTGCCGGTCGTGATCGACACGTATCCGCACTTCCACATCGATCTGGATCGCGTGCAAAGTGCAATTACTAAGCGCACCAAGCTGATTCTTTTCAACAGCCCGGCCAATCCGACCGGCGTCGTGGCGGATGAGGCGGAAATTCGCGGGCTGGCGGAATTGGCAGCGAAGGCAGACGTGGCGCTTGTAAGCGACGAAATCTACCGGATGTTTTGCTACGACCGGCCCTTCGTTTCGCCCGCTCGTTTCAATTCGAGGACGCTGGTGCTCGACGGTTTTTCCAAGTCCTATGGCATGACCGGCTGGCGGTTAGGTTTTGTTCATGGCCCGGCCGAATTGGTCGAGGAGATGATCAAGCTGCAGCAGTATTCGTTCGTCTGCGCCCCGCAGCCATTTCAATGGGCAGGCGCTGCGGCCCTCGATATCGACATGCGACCGCACGTCGAGGAATATCGGCGCAAGCGCGATCGAATCGTCGCCGGACTGCGCGAGCATTACGAATTGGAAACGCCCGGCGGGGCCTTTTATGCGTTTCCGAAAGTTCCTCGCGGAACCGCCTGCGAGTTCGTCGCTCGGGCAATCGAGAACGAGCTGCTCATCATCCCCGGCAACATTTTCAGTCGCCGCGACACGCACTTCCGCATTTCTTACGCAGCGACAGAGGAGACGATCGAGCGCGGGATCGATGTACTGCGGAAATTGGCAGGATAATGCGCCAAACTCATTCGAAGAACTGTCGGACTGGAAACGCCGCGAGCCCGCGACCGGGCTTGCCGATCGCGGGCTCGATAGGAGAGAGCGCGAACTCAACCCCCGCGGCCGTTTCTGGGCGCGGGCTTGAACGTTACGCGCTTTTGTTCTTGGCTTCCACGATCGGGAACGCTCGCTCGCGCCCCAATACGTTCGCCTCGCTGATGAGGTACGAGGCGCCGGAATTCTCGGGCAGATCGAACATGATGTCCAGCATCACCTCTTCAATGATCGACCGCAGACCCCGTGCGCCTGTTTCCTTTTCTTGGGCTCTTTTGGCAATTGCCCGAAGTCCCTCTTCGGTGAACTGCAAATCGGCCCCTTCCATGGCGAACAACTTCTGGTATTGCTTGACCAAGGCGTTCTTCGGCTCGCGGAGCACGCGAACTAAAGCCTCGCTGTCCAGCGGCTTGAGGGCCGAAATGACCGGCAGCCGCCCGACCAGCTCGGGAATCAGGCCGAATTCGAGAATGTCGTCCGAATCGACTTGAGGCAACAATTCCGAAACGTCCGCGTCGCCGCGCATGCCGCTCTGCTGACCGAAACCGATCGTCCGCTTGCCGAGCCGCTTGGCGATGATTTTCTCGATCCCGACGAATGTCCCGCCGCAGATGAACAAGATGTTGGTCGTGTCCATCTGAATATACTGCTGCTCCGGATGCTTGCGGCCCCCTTGCGGCGGCACGTTGGCCACCGTGCCTTCGAGCATCTTGAGCAGCGCCTGTTGCACTCCTTCGCCGGAAACATCGCGTGTGATCGAGACGTTCTGGCTCGTCTTGCCGATCTTGTCGATCTCGTCGATGTAGAGCACGCCGCGCTGCGCCGACTCGAGGTCGAAATCGGCCGCGTGCAAGAGCTTCAGCAGCAGATTCTCGACATCTTCGCCCACATAGCCCGCCTCGGTCAGCGTCGTCGCGTCGCCGATCGCGAAGGGCACAGTGAGAATCTTGGCCAACGTCCGGGCCAAGAGCGTCTTGCCGCAGCCCGTCGGACCAAGGAGCATGATGTTCGACTTATCGACCTCGATATCCGAGCCTTCGGCGCCGAGCGTCAGCCGCTTGTAGTGGCTGTGCACGGCCACCGCGAGCACTTTCTTGGCGTGCTCCTGGCCGATCACGTATTCGTCGAGATGCGCAACGATCTCACGAGGCGAGGGGATGCGCGTGAAGAGCTGTTTGCTCGTGCCGCGCCGCCTCCGCTCCTGATCCAGAATCGATTGACACAGCTCGATGCATTCACCGCAGATATATACGTCGCCGGGGCCTTCGACCAACGGCCCGACGTCGCGATAACTCTTTCGGCAGAAAGAACAAAAAGCGTTCTTTTTGGTCGTTCCGCCGCCGCGCCGGCCAAGATTAACGTCCCTACCGGAGGGCATGCCAGGTCCTTTCTAATTCGCCCAAATCCGCGCTGCAATCTCAACACACGCGGCGTGGGCCATCGATCCAAAAGTAGTCGCTCGAGTGGCTAGAACCACCGTCGGTCTTTGCTTTTGCCAGGGGCGCATCCTTGTCCGCACTCGCATCGAGCCGCATCAAAAACGCTTTCTTCCTCTTAACCCTTGTCGCTAGTATCCTTTAACTCGTCATGGAGCCGCTGGGCTAACAGCGTCTTTATAGTTCGGAATTCCTCGTCGCTCAGCCCACCTTGCGAGTGCATTTCGCGGAATTTAGTCAGCAGGTTGCTGGCTGGTGGTTGATCCTCCTCCGCACGACCGCGAAACCTTCCCAGCAGATAAACCGCCAAGGCGATTAACAACGCAAGAACCGTACACCATACCAAAGCCGCCGCGATATGATGCCAGTCGACCATCGTCCTAGCCGCCCCGCTCAGGCCGCGTTGCAGGCTCACCCTCACAAACGGTCGCCTGGCCCATGCGACTCTATCCACGCCGCTTCGAACAGTCCATTATGCCTCTGTCCGGTGGGAGAGTCCATGATTTACCAATCGCGAATTCTGACGACTTGGCTGCAACTTGGCAGTTGGGGCAACGCAAGCAAACTGGCAATTGATTGGCGAGAGTGTGCTCGCCCGCAGACTACGCCCAGATTCTCCACTCGCTGTCAGCAAATTCCCCTGCTCAAGCGGCTCGTTCAGCAATTCCGATACGTTGATTACGGTCGCACTCTCTGAAGGATCGATCAGCGGCCGAAGGGGGGGAAATGCGGAAGTTTCGGATCATATTGCTGCCGCTTTGCGCTCTGGCGATGTTCATGTCGCGGCCGGCTTTTCCAGCGCTGAACGGTATCGGGCAGACGAACGATTCTCCGGCGCCGATGATCACCCGTATCACCCGGCAAACGTCGTTCTCGGTCCCGTTTATTCCGCCGAACGATCAGGATGCAGTTGAGATTCGGCTGTTTGTTTCCAGCGATGGCGGCGCCAGTTGGCAGTTGGTCGACAGAGTCGGACCACAGCAGAAAAGCTTCACCTTTCGCGCTCCGCACGACGGTGAGTATTGGTTTCTAATCCAAACGGTTGACCGCCAAGGACGCCTGAAACCGGAAGATATGCGGGCACCTAGACTACGGGTGATCGTCGATACGATGCCGCCGCGACTGGAACTCGCGGCGGCGCGCTCACCATCGGGCGAAATCGTGGTTCGTTGGCAGGCGGTCGATCCGCTGTTGAAGGCCGACAGTCTCAGGATGGAATATCAAATCGCCGGCGAAAACGGCTGGCGTTCGGTTCAATTCCAATCGCTGCGCGACGACCCCAGCCGCAGCACCGCTACCGGCGACGTCGCCTGGCGACCTGCGGGCCCCGGCGCCGTCATTTTGCGCGGCGAGATTTCAGATCGGGCCGGCAATACGGCGGTCACGCAGGCAACTGTGGCAGACGGACCGCCGGCCGCGGAGGGTCCGGCACTCGGAGCGCCGGCTGGTCGGCCCACGGCCACGGAGCCGCCCCGTGCCTCGCCGCAAACCAGCGAACGGCATGATCTAACGGCCGGACGAAAATCGCCGCGGCGCCCGGCGGCGAGTTCGAATTCCGGCTCGGCGATGGCCGATTCGTCCGGCGGTGCGGCTTGGCCTGCGGATCAAGTGGCCTCGCGTCCACTTCAGACTTCTGCCCTTCACGCCAGACAAAGTGACGAAGACGCTCGCGGCGGAGAATTCATCCCGACCGGCCAATCCGTATGTGCGCAGGCGACGCCGCCGGCAACCACCGAGCCAGTCGAGAGCCGTGTCAATCCACCGATCACGGAGCATGTGGTGGCTCCGCCGGCGTCGGGCAATATCTTCACTCAGGGGCTGCCGCCCGGCGAACGACCATACATGGTCAACTCGCGGAAATTCGCGCTCGAATACGAAGTCGAGTCGGTCGGCCCCGCTGGAATCGCAAAGGTCGAGATTTGGGGCACGCGCGACGGCGGCCGGACGTGGGACAGTTATGATGTCAGTGAGCCAAACGGCGAAGGGCCGGTCCGCGTGAGCGTCGAGGGAGAAGGGCTGTACGGATTCCGAATCACCGTGCAAGATCGAAACGGATTCGGCGGCCGACCCCCGCGAAGCGGTGATGTACCCGAGCTGTGGGTCGGGGTCGATCTCACCAAGCCCATCGCCAAGCTGACGGGCATCGACCTCGGCGCCGGCGAACACAGCGGAGAGCTGGTCATCCGCTGGGACGCGAGCGATGCACTGCTGGCGGCGCGCCCCGTTACGCTCTCGTTCAGCGAGCGGCCCGATGGCCCCTGGTCGACGATCGCCGCCGGACTGGAAAATACGGGTGTCTTTAACTGGCGATTCGACAATCGCGTGCCCGACCGCATCTATCTGCGGTTAGAGGTTCGCGACGAAGCGGGCAATGTCGGCGAATTCCAAACGCCCGATTCCATCTCGATCACCCCAAACCGGCCTCAAGGCCGTCTCCGTAGCGTCCGCCCGATGGAAGACGAAGCATCGCGCGTGCAGGTCTACCATTTCTATCAGTAGGCGATCGCCTGCCGACTGACCCCATCCCCTCCCCTGCCCTGGTCCGATATACTTGGCGCATGGGGTTGTGAGCTTGGCTAATTTCCGGACGCCGCCGGGGAGCGCACCACAGAGACGGCGCCACCGCTTGGACGCCGCGTGTTTCAATGGCCAAATCGAAGGCTGCATCCGGACGCGAAGCGATCGCCGCGCTCGACTATTTGGCTCACGCGGCGGACTATCCGCCGCGGGCGGTATGCGTGCTGTTTGGCGACGAGCCGTTCTTGAAGAGCGAGGTTTTGGGTGCGCTCAGGTCGGTCGTCCTATCTGACGACCAGGCAGAGTTTTCCTCGCGCACGTTCGCGGGCGACGAAACGGAGCCGCGATCCGTGTTCGATGAATTGGCCACCGTAGCGCTCTTTGGCAGCGTCCGGCGTTTCGTGGTCGTTGCGGAAGCGGATGATTTCGTGAGCGCCAATCGGCCAGTGCTTGAGGATTACGCCGCCAAACCTTGCGCGACTGGTGTGCTCGTGCTCGACGTAAAGACATGGCCAAGCAACACGCGGCTCTTCAAGCAATTGGCCGAAACCGGTCTGCAGATCGACTGCAAAGCGCCGGCCGACGCGGCATTGCTCCCCTGGCTCCGCGACCGCGCCGAACGACAGTATCATGCGGCTTTCGCACGCGGAGCGGCGGAGCGTTTGCTCGAAATCGTCGGCCCTCAAATGGGGCGCCTCGATCAAGAAACGGCGAAACTCTCGCTTCTATCGGCGGCCCCTGCGCTGCCCTCCCCTGCCCCTCCCTCGGCTTCTCGGGTTCCCGACGCCCGTCCGGTGCCCCCTCGATCCACGAACCCTCCGCCGATCACCGTGCAACTGATCGAGGACGCAGTCGGCGGCTGGCGGGCAAAAACGGCTTGGGAGATGATCGACGCCGCAGCGGCCGGCGATGCCCGTGAGGCGCTCATCCAACTCGACCGCTTGATTCTGGCCGGCGAGAGCCCGGTGGCCCTGATGGGGCAAATCGCCTGGAGATTCCGGCAGCTTGCCGCCGCCGCGCGGATCGCCATGCAAGCCCAAGCCGTGGGTCAACGTGCTAATTTGCGTCACGCGCTCGAGCAGGTCGGCGTAAAGACCTGGCAAGGAGCCATGGACAAAGCCGAGGCAAATATGCGGCAGCTCGGCGCCCGCCGCGCCGGGCAGCTTTATCACTGGCTGTTGGAGGCCGACCTCGCGCTCAAGGGATCCAGTTCCTCCGGCGACCGCGCCCGCCTCGTCCTCGAACAGCTATTTGTCCGCATGTCGCGGCAACTCGCCCCGGCCCAGCCTGGTGCGCATCCTCGAACACCGGCGTCTAGAATTGGATGATAATAGAAGCAGCATGTCGCACGAGTTCTATGAGAATCCGCTGACCAATCGCTACGCCTCGCGCGAGATGAGTGCGCTGTGGGGCTCCGAGCGCAAGTTTCGCACCTGGCGGCGGCTTTGGGTCTGGCTGGCCGAGGCCGAGGCCGAACTCGGGCTGGATATTTCCGCGCTGCAGATCGAGCAACTTCGCTCGCATATCGACGCGATCGACTTCGCCGCGGCCGACCGTTACGAGCGCAAGCTCCGCCATGACGTGATGGCCCATGTGCATGCCTTCGGCGATCAATGCCCAGAAGCGCGGCGAATCATTCATCTTGGCGCCACGAGCTGCTATGTCACCGACAACACCGATTTGATGTTGATGCGCGACGGGTTGAAGCTGCTGGCCGGCCGCTTGGCTTCGACGATCGATCAACTCGCGGCGTTCGCCGAATCGCATCGTACCCTGCCCTGCCTCGGCTTCACGCATTTGCAGCCGGCGCAGCCGACAACAGTCGGCAAGCGGGCCTGTTTATGGGCCTACGACCTCGCGCTCGACCTCTCGGAAATCGAGCGCCGGATCGACGAACTCAAGGCCCGCGGCGTGAAAGGCACCACCGGCACGCAGGCCAGCTTCTTGCAGCTCTTCGGCGGCGACCACGAGAAGGTCCGCCAACTGGACGAACTCGTGGCGCGAAAAATGGGCTTCGATGCAACGTACCCGGTCACAGGACAAACGTACTCGCGCAAGGTGGATTCACAAGTGCTCGCGGCGCTCTCCGGGATCGCCCAGAGCGCGCACAAGATGGCAACCGACCTGCGACTCTTGGCCAATCGCAAGGAATTGGAGGAGCCCTTTGAGGAAGAGCAAATCGGCTCCTCCGCAATGGCCTACAAACGAAATCCGATGCGAGCCGAGCGCATCTGCGGGCTGGCCCGATTCGTGATGAGCCTCGAATCGAGCACCGCCGCCACGGCATCGACGCAATGGCTTGAGCGCACGCTCGACGACAGCGCGAATCGCCGGCTCGTGCTTCCGCAGTCCTTCCTGGCCGTCGATGCTCTGCTGTTGCTTTACCAGAACATCGCGTCCGGCCTGGTCGTATATCCGCAGGTCATTGCTCGCAATCTGGCCGAGGAGCTGCCATTCATGGCGACGGAGATGATCTTGATGGCGGGCGTGGCCGCTGGAGGGGATCGGCAGGATCTGCACGAGCGAATCCGCCGGCACAGCCAAGCCGCCGCCGCACAAGTGAAAACGCAGGGCGCAAGGAATGATTTGCTCGAACGGCTCGCCGACGATCCGGCTTTCGCGGCCGTCGATCTCAAGCGAGCCGTCAACAGCGCGCACTTCATCGGCCGCGCGCCTGAGCAGGTGGATGAATTCCTTGCCGAAATCGTCGCCCCCATCCGACGCCGCTACTCGGATTCGCTTGGCACAGCCGCCGAAGTGAACGTTTAGCCGTGAGCGGCGTGCCAGACGCCCGTCCTTGCGAGTCCCGAGCCCCGAATCCCCTGCCCAGGGGCCTAAACCAGTTCCAATCGCCGCATCTTCTGCCGTGCCTGGCGGCACTCCGCGCAAATCCCGGTGATGATGAGGCGATGGCCGACGACGCGGAACTGGTGCTCGCGCGCCACCGCGTCACGAATGCGCTGCACGTCTTCGCTGGCGAATTCGATCAGCTTATGACACTGCTGGCAGTAGAGATGATCGTGCTGCGGATAGCCGTAGTCGTGCTCATAGACGGCCCGGCCGGCGAGGTCCATTTTCCTGAGCAATCCCGCTTCGACCATTTCGGCGAGCGTGCGATAGACGGTCGGCCGGCTCACCTTGCGATGATCGACCACCTTGGCCAGATCGACGAGCAATTGGTCGGCATCGAAATGCTCGTGCCGCAACGAGACCTGCTCGACGATGATCCGCCGCTGCACGGTGATCCGCTTGCCGCGACTTTGCAGAAACTCGGCAAACCGTTCGAGCGGCTTGAGCGCCACCTCAACGGTGCCCAATGAGAAGTCTTGCGACATTTGCTCTGACCCGGAAAAAGGACCGAGAATTACCACTGAATTCTAGATCATCCCGCGACGGTAACAAGTGTTGCTCAACCTCCGCGGCCGGGCTTCAGCGTGCCGAAACAGACCCATTGAGACAACGAGGGACCACCGGGCAGGGCTTTTGCTTTTTTCACAAAGGGAGACTTGCGCAGGTGCAAGCATCGCTATCCCCGGTCCACCAACAAACGACTTGCGCTGATTTCAGGTCTATCACCGCCCACGCAAATTGAAACAATCAAAAGCCCTGGACCACCGGGAGGCCCGATAGACCGAGCGAGCAAGCCACGTTATACTCGATCGAGTTGGACGATCCCCAAGCCGCCTGCACCAACCGCTTTTTTTGGTGCCGGCCGGATGGCGATCATCGACCTCCCCGCGGGCGTAGCTCAGTTGGCAGAGCGCTAGCTTCCCAAGCTGGATGTCGAGGGTTCGAGTCCCTTCGCCCGCTCTTTCTCAATGCATAACCGTTTCTGGTTTTGCCAAACGCAGCTTTGTCACCCGTTCGTCGGGTCTTGCGCTGTGATCCGCTCATTCAAACCGCGAATCAGTTCCTCCCTGAACGAGATTATTGCCGCGTAGCTCAGCCGGCGATGCCATCGGCAACTTCAATGACCCGCGGCACTTGCGGGATTATCGCCGCGCGCCTGCTCGCCGAAAAACGCTCCGGCCCGGACGGCCTTTTTAAAAATCTCAATAATCCCTAAAAAACTCAATCAAAATCGTTGCAGGGGATGGAGCTTTGTGGCACACTGCGACAACGCGCCTCGCGAAGCGGGACGCGTGCGCGGGTCGGCGTTTTTTGTCGTGCCCGGGGGCGGAATTCCAGGTCGGCTCGTGTTTCCCGCTCGGCAGCTTGCTTTGAGCGCCGGCCCTAACTATTGTATTTGAGACCTCTTATCTATTGCTTTTCGCTCCCGGTTTGGGAGTTGCGGAGACAGCGGCCGCCGGTTCTTGCAGAGAGACGCCGGCCCGGCGCGTGCGCGGTTTTGCGGAGAGAGCGGTTAGTTGACGCAAACTTTTTCGCCCACCAGATTCATTTCCGGTCAGGAGCCTTTGGCTATGTGCGGACCTTCCCTCGACAGGCGTCCCGATTCTAATCCCGGGCTTTCCACACCAAATGACGGGTGTGGCAAGTTGAATGCGCCTTGGTCGTCACGGACCCATTGCCGGGCGTCGCGCTTTTTGCCGCGGGCGACCGACCGCGGGCGTTTTCCGCGGGTTTTGGCCGTCGCTGCAATCCTCGTATTGCTCGGCGCTGCGACCGCGCAGGCCGCCAGCCAGATTTGGAACGGCAACGGCGCTGACAACAACTGGTCGACCACCGGCAACTGGGTTGGGGGCGCAGCACCGGGCTCGACTACCGTCGTGAATAATCCCGACGTGGCCACTTTCAATGGCACCGGAACCTTCTCCAACTCGACGGTCAACATCAATTCCACCACGCAGAACATCGGCGGCATCACTTTCGACACGGCCGCCGCTCCGGCGTACATCATCGGTGCCAACGGGTTTAACTCCGGAAACACGCTGCTCTTGACCTCCGGCGGCACGATCCAGATGACGAGTACGGTCGGCGCGGTCACGGAGACGATCAACTCTCCCATCAATATCGAGGGGAGTTACACGTTTACGGATAACTCGGCGAATCCGTCGGCATTGCTGCTATTCAGCGGCAACGTCGCCATGGCCAGCGCTGTGACGACCAACTCGGCGCTAACGGTCAACGGGGCCGGCAATACCCTAATGATGGGAGTGATTTCCAACGGCGGTAACGGGACCGCGACTCTCGCCGTGACGAAGTCCGGGACTGGCACTCTGGCCCTGCTGGGAACGAATACGTATACGGGCGGCACGGCGATTAACGGCGGCACGCTAACCCTTGGCAGCGGCGGCGCCCTCGGCACTACCGGCACGATCAGCTTCGGCGGGGGGACCCTGCAATACTCGATCGCCAACCAAACCGACTACTCCGGCCGCTTCAGCACGTTGGCAAACCAAGCGATTAGCGTCGACACCAACAGCCAGAATGTGACCTTCGCCACCGCGCTCACCAGCACCGGCGGCAGTCTTACCAAAATCGGCGCCGGCACGTTGACTCTTTCCGCGGCGAACACCTATTCCGGCGGCACCACGGTTTCAGGCGGCGTCCTCCAGGGGACGACCGTCACGCTGCAGGGCGGCATCACCGATAACGCCAACGTTACGTTCAATCAGAGCATCACAGGGACCTATGCCGGCGCTATTACTGGTTCCGGTGGGGTGACGGTCAACGGCAGCGGCGTCGTAACTTTTTCGGGCGCGAGCAGCTACGTCGGCCCGACCACGGTAACAAACGGCGGCACTCTCAATATCACCGGCAGCTTGACCGGTAGCGCCCTGGTGCTCGCCAACGGGGCTTTCAACGGCGCCAACGCCACCGGCACTCAAACCATGAGCGGCTGGACCGTCAACTCCGGCGCGTCCACGATCGGTGAGACGGCCGCCGGCGCCCTCGCGCTGGGCACTGCCGCGCGCAACGTCGGCGGCACGGTGAATTTCACTCCGCCCGCCGGCGGCGGCAGCATCAGCACGACCTCGACCGGCAGCAACGGCATCCTCGGCGGTTGGGCCACTTGGGGTGGCACCGATTGGGCCGTCGGCGGCGGCACGATCGGACCTTTGGCGCCTGCATCCTACACACCCGACACCTGGAGCGCCGGCAATAACACCACGGTGACGCTGGCAACCAATTCGCCGTACAACAACGTGACGACCAACAGCCTGCAGTTCGCTGCCGCGGCGGCCGACACCGTCAGCCTCAGTGGAACGAACGTCATCACCTCGGGCGGCATTCTGGTCAGCTCCGCCGTCGCGAACAATGCCACAGCCATCACCGGCGGGAGCTTGACCAGCGGAAACGGCACAGACCTGATCGTCAATCAGTTCGACACGTCCAGCTCATTCACAATTTCCTCGAATATCGTCGACAACGGCACCCCGACCGGCCTGACGTTGGGTGGGGCGAGCGGCGGCACGGTGATTCTCAACGGGGTGAACACTTATTCGGGTGGCACCATGGTCGCCGCCGGCGCCGGCACGCTCCAAGGCACCACGTCCGGCCTCCAGGGCAACATCACCGATAACGCCAAGCTGGTATTCAACAACCCGGCAGGCCCGACCGGAACGTACTCGGGCGTCATCTCCGGCAAGGGAACTGTTACGGTTAATACCACTGGCACCGTGGCCTTCTCGGGCGCCAATACGTACACCGGCGTGACAACCGCAGCGGGCGGCGTATTGGAACTCACGAGCCTCACGGCTTTGCCCGGCGGCATCGCCAACTCCGGCGGAGTCAGTGGGCTGACCGTGAACGGCGGCGTAATCGGTCTCGGGCTCCCCACCGCCAATTTATTTGGCCGTTCGCTTGGCGCCGGCGCCAATCAGGTGCAGTTCACCGGCAACTCGGGCTTCGCCGGATACGCTCCTGGCGCGGTGGTCAACATCGGCGCCTCGATCAGCAACACCGGCGGGACGGCGATTACCTGGTCTGCTGCGCCAACTGGCAGTTGGATTCCAAACGGCAGCACGTTGACCCTGGGGGCTGCGGATGCGACAAGCACGATCGTGTTACAGAACGCATTTGCTTTCGGCACCGCCAGACAAACAATCAACGTGATCCATGGCGCTGGGATTCCCGCGGGAGTTCCTGACGCGATTATGAGCGGCGCTTTGAGTGCCACGAACCAGGCAGGCGGCGCAGGGATTACACTCACTGGCAACGGCACCCTGCAGTTGGTCGGTACCGCCGACAACCCCTCTTTCACCGCCATCGTCAATAGCGGTGCAACCCTCATTTTGGCCAAGACCAGCCCGGGCGTACACTCGCTCGGCGGATCGGGTGCCGGGTTCGTCGTATTGACGATCAACAGCGGTGGCACGGTGCAATTGGGGAACATTGTTGGCGCATTGCCGATCGGCGGCGCCGGTGGCGACCAAATCTTTAACGGCGGCACCGATGGCGGTGTTAATAACAGCGGCACCTTGGATCTCAACGGGACGAGCGAAGCGATCAACAATCTCTTAGGCGCTAGCACCGGGGTCGTCACCAACACACTGGCAGGCACGACCAGCGTCCTGACCGTAGGCACTTCGGTCAGCCCTGGTTCGGTTTCGAATTACGCAGGCGTGATCCAGAACGGCGGCGCGACGAAGATCGCCGGCCTCACGGTCGGGGCCGCCTCGCTCACGCTTTCCGGAGCCAACACCTACACCGGCTTGACCACGGTCTCCAATGCCAATCTGACGGTTACTGGCAGCTTGACTGGCACTGGATTGGTGATCGGAAACGGAGCGTTCACCGTCAATAGCGCCGCCGCCACAACCATGAATAACTGGTTGGTCGGTTCCGGCGAAGCCGTCATCAACAACAACGGCGCGGGAAACTTGGCCCTCGGATCGCTTTTCGGTCGCCTCACCGGAGGCACTGTGAATTTCACCGTTCCCGGTGCGGGCGGCGGCAGCATCAGCACCACTTCCACGGGTAGCAACGGCATCCTCGCCGGATTCGCGACCATCGGCGGCACGGATTGGGCGGTCGGCGGCGGCACAATCACGGCCCTGAACGCACCCGGTGGCACGGTTTGGGTCGACGGCACGACAAACCTAAATCTGAACGGCAACAGCAGCGCCGGTCCCGGCGCTAGCGTCAACAGCCTGCTCTTTAGCACGGCCAATTCTTACACGGTGACGCTGACAGGCGCTAACTCGATCACCAGTGGCGGCATCCTGGTCAGCTCGGTCGTGGGCGCGAACGCCAGCGCGATCACCGGCGGCAGCCTCACCAGTGGAAACGGCGGGGACCTGATCGTCAATCAATTCAATGCTGCCGGTTCGCTCACGATTTCCTCGGCAATCGTCAACAACGGCGTCACGCCCATCGGCTTGACGGTAAATGGACCGAGCGCTACGGCCGGCATGGTGGTCCTAGGCGCCACGAACACCTACACCGGCCCGACTTTTGTCAACGGCGGCGCGATCCAAACCACGGCGGTCGGCGGCCTGCCGCGCACCACGGACGTGACGCTCAACGGCGCGCTCGACTTGGCTGGAAATGCGCAAACCATCGCTGCGCTCACCGGCGGCTTCGGCTCCCTCACCGGCGCCACGAGCGGGACGGTCACCAATTCCGGCGCCGCGACCGTGTTGACGTTCGGCGGCGGCGGCCTGAATCTTTCGACGACCTTCGGCGGCACAATCAAGAACGGCGCCGGCACGCTCGGTGTGACAATGCAGGGCTATGGCACTCAGACGCTCAACGGCGCCAACACCTACACCGGTCCGACGACCGTCAACGCCGGGGTGCTCTCGGTCCCCGGCGGAGACATCAGTGCGTCGAGCGCTTTGGTGCTCGGCGGTGGAACGTATAGCGACAGCGGCACCCAAACCGTGGCTGGCTGGAAGGTCAACGCGGCCGGCTCGACGATTACGAATACAACAGGTTCGACGACTCTCACCCTTGGCGCCCTGGCGTCGCGGGCCGTCGGCGGCACGGTCAACTTCGGCTCCTCGACCGCCAATCCGGGCGGCACGATCAATACCAGCACCGCCAGCGTCAACGGCATTTTGGGCGGCTGGGCCACGTTCGGCGGCAGCAATTGGGCCAACAGCGGCACGGGCGGCGGCAATATCGCCGCGGCGGCGCTCACCAACGGATCGGCCTTCACTTCCGCGACGGTGAACTACAACGTCAACGCCACCGCCACCGCCGGCGGCCTGACAGCGAACTCCATGATTATCAACAACGGCGGCAACGCCGTCACCCTCAGCTTGGCCTCCGGGACGACGACATTTACGTCCGGCGGCATTCTGATGACCAACAATACCGGAAACAATCTTCAGACCATTCAAAATAACTCATTGACCTCCGGGAACGGCACCGACCTGATCGTCATCAACAACGACACCAACAACGGCACGAACGACGCGTTGCTGATCAATTCACAAATCACCGGCACGATCGGTCTGACGAAATCCGGTCCCGGCGCTGTAGTCCTTGGCAGCGGATCCAACAATTTCAGTGGAGTAACCACGGTCAACACGGGTGTCCTCCAGTACAACGTCGCCGGAGCCGTAGGTCTCACTTCCGGCATCGCGATCAACTATGGCGGCACGGTAATCCCCGGGTCGGGATTTAGCGGGACGCCCCCCACTTACACGCCGCTGGCCACGTTGAGCCCATTGATCACTGCGTCCTCGACCGGCACGATCGCCCTGGCGATTAACGACGGCGAGAATTTCACGCCGACTGCGCCCATTTTCCTCGGGGCCGCCACGAATGTTGTGTATTCCGGGACGTTGGGCGCTGTGAATGGCGCTTACCGTTTTGGGGGAGGCGGCTTGGGCACGCTCACCGTCACCGGCCCGCTTACCGGGGCCAACAGCGTGATCGTGGCCGGGAATCCCACGTCGCAGACGAACGCGAACGGCACCGGCGTGGTCAACGGCCTGATCACCAACACGACCGTCGGAAACTCGGGCGGGATCGTCGGTCTCTACAATCAAAACACTTATAGCGGCGGCACGTTGGTACAGGGTGGATTCTCAGTCGCGCAGGCCGTCTTGACGGCCGACGTGAGTTCGATCGTTTCCGGGGGCGCGCTGGTCAGCGGCCCGATCGGAACCGGCACGCTCACTTTGAACGGCAGCGGATTTCAGGATGGCAGCATGCCGATCACTTTGGCCAACTCCGTCGTGATCAATGGCACTACCACTCTCGGCAGCGCCGGCAACGGCACGTTGACGTTCTCAAGCGCCGGCTTGACGACCCCATCCACGATCGCGCTGGAAGCCAACTCGACATTGACCGTCAACAACATCTCCACCACGTTCGCCGAATCGGTCACCGGCGCGGCGACGCTGACGAAGAGCGGCATCGGCAATCTGGTTCTCTCGGGCACCAACACGTACAGCGGCGGGACCATTGTCAACGGAACGCTCGGATTTGGCACGTTGGAATTCCTCTCGCCGGCTTCGATCGCCGGCAGCGGCGCGAATGTCACGGTCAATGCCGGCGCCGCCGTGGCCGCCGGCCCGATCTACGGCAACCTGCAATCGACTTTCTTCAATCGCATTCTCTACAACTCGGCCGGCACGATCGCGCTATCCGGCAGCAGCATCGACAACTACGACTGGAGTTCCAGCGGCGCGAATTTCATAACGGCCGGCTTGGGCGCGCTTTACGGCAACAACGTCACCTACGCCGGATCGCTCACTCCCAACGGGGTCTATCGTTTGGGTGGCGGCGGCGGCACGCTCAATTTCGCGGCGCCCTTGACCGGCGCGAGCAGCGTCACCCTGTTCAACGACAATATGGCGGGCACTGTCGTGCTCGGTGGAGAAAACACGTACAGTGGCGGCACCACCGTCAACGGCACAATCGCCGCGTCATGGTTCAGCCCAGGTCTGGCCAGCCAAACGGTCGGCAAGTTTGCCAGCGTCCTGCAGGTCAACTCGAGTTCGGCGGTGAGCGGCGGGGGCCTGCAAAGCGGTCCCGTGGGAACCGGCCCGATCGTCTTCAATAATTCGCCGGCCGTGAGCGATAACGGCGCCAACATCACGCTGGCCAATTCGTTGGTCCTCAACGCGTTCAATACGCTCAGCCTCCAATTCATGAACAACCCGTCGGCGTTCACGAGCGCCGGCAACGGCAGCTTGATTCTCGATGGCGGCCCAGGGACCACGATTTCGTTTGGCTCGCTCGCCGCCGCCCAATCGATCGCCGTCAACAACACCACGATCATCAAAGACCCAATCGTTGGAACGTTGAGTATGGCCAATGCGGCGGGCAACCCGTACGTCACGATCGGCGGCACCGGCACGTTGATATTGGCCGCGCAGAGCACCTACTCGTTCTCCGGCACCAACAACGGCACCAACGTGAACTTCGGCACGCTCCTCTTGGCCGGGCCCTCGCTACGGTTTGCCGTTGGCTCGACGGTTGCCGGAACGTTCGGCAGCCAAACGTTGGTCAGCGGTCCCGTCGGGACCGGGGCCTTGTCCATCAACGGCGCCGGCAACACTGGGTCGTTCCTCCAGGACAACGGCACTAACATCACGCTCGCCAATTCGGTGGTCATGAACCTGGCCAATCCGGTTAACTTCGACAGCACCGGCGCCGGCAGTCTCACCTTCGACGGCACCGGCTTGAGCGCCCCTGCCTTTTTCAGCCTGCTCAACAACAACGTCACTTTAATCACGGATAACACCACCACGATCAACGATCGAATCATCGGCACCGGCACGGGCGCGATTCTAACGGTCGGCAACAACAACAATAAGTATCCCTATGGCACTCTGGTTTTGAACCAACCGGCGAACGCCAGCATCACGATTCCGGGTTCGAATTTCAGCGGTGGCACGGTGCTCAACTTCGGCACTCTGGTGGTCGGGGCCAGCACGATCGTCTCGGGATCCGCGCCGATTCAGTCACTAGTGAGCGGCCCGCTCGGCACCGGCACGCTGACCTTGTCGATCAACTCTCCGATCCTGGAGGATAACGGCACGAACATCACGTTGGCCAACAACGTGTCGATCAACGCCGGCCAAGGCGGCTTCATCATCGGCAGCACCGGCAACGGCAGCATCACCTTCGACGGCACCGGGCTGACCAGCAAGGCCACTCTCAATATGACGGGGAGTGCGACCACGACCGCGGTGAGTTGGATCGTAAACAACACGGTTACGGTCAATGATCGAATCACCGGCACGCAGTCAATCATCATGGGGGGCAACGGCAAGTTGATCCTCGGCGCGCCGCCGGCTGCCAATTCCTACTTCAATGCAATCGCCGAAGCGGGAGTGCTCCAGCTCAATGCACTTAGTTCGTTCGGCAATGGCACGGTCAGCCTCGGAGGCGTGAGCGCGACTCCGCTGAGCCTTGCCGATTTCGGCGGCACGCTGGCGGCCGGCCCGGCTTACACCAATCTGCAGGTTTCGTTCTTTAATCACATCAGCAACACGTCGGCCGGCACCATTGCGATCACGGCCAATAGTTCGGAGGCTTTCAATTGGTCGAGCAGCGGCGGATCGAATTTCGTTGCCGCCAGCCTCGGCGCCGTCGGCGGCACGTTGGCCAGCCCGGTTGTCTATAGCGGCGCGTTGACTCCCAACGGCACGACCTATCGCCTGGGTGGCGGCGGCGGCGCCCTGTCGATCACTGGGGCACTGAGCAGCGCCGACAGCCTGGTCGTTGGCGGCGGCGGCTCCGGCGGCGCCGTGATCATCAACAACGGCAGCGCGTTCACCGGCGTCACCACCGTCAGCGCCGGGACGCTGCAATTGAACACGGCGCCCGGCGTTCCCGCGAACTTCCCCGGCATCATCACCGTCGGCTCCGGCGCCGCGGTCTCCGCGGGCGCAAGTTATGGATCGATCACGACGAATCTTCTACCGCTGCTCAACGTCAGCTCGACCGGCGCGATCGCCTTGAGCGGCAGCAGCTCCGAGAGCTTGAGCTTTAGCGGCGTCCCGTCGATGAGCCTCGGCGCCGAAGCGACCACGAGCGTGACCTACTCCGGCACGCTCACGCCCGCCAATTCAACCTATCTCTTGGGTGGCGGCGGCGGCACGCTGACCGTCTCCAGCAACCTGACTGGCGCGAATAGCCTGGTTATCGGCGGCAACGGCGCCGCCGGGACGGTGATTCCCACCGGAACCAATACATTCAGCGGCGGGGCCACGCTGAGCGGCGGCAAGCTCCAATTGAGCGCCGGCACCGTAAGCGGAACCACAATTACCAGCGGCCCGGTCGGCACCGGAACACTCACCCTGGCCAATGGAATCCTCCAGGACAACGGCTCTGGGATCACGCTTGCCAACTCGGTTGCGCTCGTGGGAAGCACGACGCTAACCAGCGCCGGCGGCGGCAGCTTGACCTTCGACGGCACTGGCTTGACATCCCCGGCTACCTTCACCATCGCGAGCAACCCTGTCCTTACCGTGGCCAACACGACCACGATCAACGATGTGATTTCGGGCAGTTCGGGCTTTACCAAGGCGGGGAGCGGCACATTGGTATTGGGGGGCACGAATATTTACACCGGCCCGACCAACATCCTGGGGGGAACCGTTCGCGCCACGGCGGCCGGCGCGCTGCCTGGCGGCACCACGGTGAATCTGAGCCTGGCTGGCACCCTGGACTTGAACGGCAACGCCCTCGGCTTCGATCAGTTGACCGGCGCTGGAACCGTCACGAACGGCGGCGCGGCTACTACTTTGACGTTGGGCGGCAGCGGCGGATCGAACAACTTCGCGGGCACGATCCAAAACGGCACGGGAGCCGTGGCGTTGACCAAGAGTGGAGCCGGCACCCTCACCCTGAGTGGCGCGAATACCTTTAGCGGCGGGACAACGCTCAGCGGCGGCACGCTGCGAGTTGGCAGCGGCAATGCCGCCGGCACATTGCTGGGCGCCGCCCCCGGCACCGTGCTCAGCAATGCGACCGGCACGACCACGATTGCCAGCGGCCCATTTGGCACCGGCGCCCTGACGCTCGGCAGCGGAACGACCTTGCAAGACAGTGGTTTCGCCACGGCTTTGGCCAATCCAGTTTCGCTGGGCACGAGCGGCGGAACGTTCACATTCTCCAGCCCCAGCGCGTTGGCTGCCTTCGCCAGTCCCAATAGCGGCAGCCTGACTTTTGACGGCACCGCCTTGGGCACGAAGGCCACTGTCAATCTCACGGGCGCCACGATCCTGACGGTGAACAACGCGTTGACGATCAATGACCAAATCACCGGCGCGTCCGCGCTGACGATGTCGGGCAGCGGAACCTTGGTTCTGGCCAACACGAGCGGCCTGGCCAACGGCTACACCACCATGAACGTCACTTCGGGCGTGGTGCAATACAACGGGATGTCGTCCGTCGGCAGCGGCCTAGTCACCATTGGCAGTGGTGGCGCCGTGGCCGTCGGTCCAGGAATCGGCGTTTCTGGGGGCGCGACGACGACAGGAACACCCATCTCGTCGATGCTTTCATCCATCGCCACGGGCTCGTCCGGAACCATCGCGTTGACTGAGAGCGATAGCGAGAGCGTCAGTTTTGCTAGTTACCCGAGTCTCAGCCTGGGCACGACCGCCAACGTAGTTTTCTCCGGCTCGATTACCCCGGCCGGTTCAACGTATCTGTTGGGCGGCGGCGGGGGCACGCTCACGGTCGCCGGTGGCGTTCTGAGCGGCGGCAATGGTCTGACGGTCGGCGGCGCCGGCGGCGGAACCGTGGTCTTGAGTGGAAGCGATAGCTACAGCGGCCTGACGACGGTCAACGCTGGCGTGTTGCAACTGGGTGTGGTCGGGGCCAACGGCAGCAACAATATCACCGTCAATGCGGGCGGCGCCGTTGCGGCCGGTCCCGGCTATAACGCGTCCAGCGCCACGCCGGTTTCCAGTTTGCTCTCGTTGATCACGACCGGATCGCAAGGCACTTTGGCCCTGGCCTCCAGCACGAGCGAGAACCTCAACTTCAGCAGCTATTCCGGCTTGAGCCTCGGCGCCGCGGCCGGCCCCGGCGTAGCCTACAGCGGGACGCTCACACCCAACGGCAGCACGTATCGCTTGGGTGGCGGCGGCGGCACGCTCAACTTCGCTAGCCCCTTGACCGGCAGCAATGCGCTCGTCGTCGGGAGCGGTTCCGGCGGGTCTGTGATCCTCAGCAACGCAACGGCCACTCCGAACAACTACAGCAATGGCACCATCGTCGCCAAGGGCAATTTGGCCGTCGGACCCACCAGCAGCGTTTTCGGCAGCGGCCAGGTGCAGGTGAACAACGGCGCCACGCTGACGCTGCTTGCCCCGATCGCCCCGGTGGCGACCACCGGCTACACCCAGGACGTGATTTGGGGGCCAGGCGAGGCCAGTCCGCAATCGGGCACGACCGCCGGATTTGGCGACGGCCAGAACGCCTTGTACCAGAAGGGAATGCCCGGCTCTCAGGCCGTCGGCAACATCGGCTTGCCCGCCACACGGTCCTTTGTCAGCCTTGGCAATCCCAATGCCGTCTTCCAATTGCAGCCATACAACGCCAAGAACGACTTGGCACTGGGATCGGGCGGAATTGCGAATAACGCGGACAATCGGCAGAATACCACCCCGACCGGCACGTTGACCTTGGCCAACCCCGGCAGCTATTCGAGCATCGCGATCTTGAACGGAACCAGCAACGGCAACAACTGGTTCAGCGCCACGCTGAATTTCAGCAATGGCACGAGCTTCACCCAACAAGGGCTGTTCGCCGGCGACTGGTTCACGCCGTCCAACTACAACGCCCCAGTCAATGGCGTCAATCCGATCTACACCATCGCTTACAGCGGGGCTGGCTATGTGACGATGGGGAACAACAACGGGACATTCCTCGGCGGCGGAGCTTCGAATACGAACGGCTCCCAAAATGCAGGCGGCGGACCGAACTTCGCGTTGCCTCGAACGACCCTCTACGAGACCGATGTCCAAGTGCCGCTGGCCGACCAGAACTTGACGCTCACCTCGGTCACCATCACCCACACGGGAAGCTTCACGGGCGCGAACAACGGCAGCGGAACCGATGCAAATGCCGGCGCCGGTCCGAATGGCCATATGAATATCATGGGCCTCAGCGGCACATTGACGGGATCGATCACCTCCGGCTCGGTTAGCTACTCAAACGACGTCAGCATCCCGGCGAGTGCCACTTCGACGATCGACTTGCAGAACGCCGAAGGGGCCACGTTCTCCGGCCAGTTGCTTATGGGCAACAACGCGACGCTGAACGTCACCAACTCCACCGGCGCGGTCTCCGACGGTCAACTTCCCTCTGGCGGGCAACCGTTCAATCTGACTCTTGGCTCGGGCACCGTGCAAGTCCCCGCGACGAGCACGTTCAACGTCTCGTCGGGCGCGGCGGGCGGCTTGGTCAACCTGACGCTCGGCCAGTTGAATGCCGCGTCGTCCGGCGCCGTGTTGAACTTCACCGGTTCTGGGACCGTCACGTTGGGTGCCGGCACAAGCGGCCTTTCCGGGGCCCAAGTGAACATCAGCAACGGCGGCACGCTGATCGACAATTCCCAGAACGGGCTCGGCAGCACCGCCGCGGTGAACATTGCGACTGGGGCCACGCTCGCCGTGGCCGACGGCGGAAGTCAAACGGTCAGCATGCTCGCTGGTAGCGGCGCCGTGCGGCTGGGGACTGGCGCCGCGCTGATCGTCGGCAGCTCGGACAATATGTCCAACGCGGTGACGGTCGGGTTGACGGGCAATGGCGCGGTGGGCAACGGCGGAAACGGCACGTTGACCCTGAACGGCGGCAATTTCGCCAACACCACGATCAACTCGAACGTCAACTCGCCCGCCCCCGGCGTGGTGTCGGGCAACACGACGGCCCTGGGTGGAACGGTGACGTTCAGCGGCGGCGTCTTGAAAATGCTTCCCGCGCCCGGCTCCGCTTCCATGTCGGGATTCGGCAACAATTGGGGCATCGCCCCGACGGGCGGCACGACGCAAACTTCGACGCAATCGAACGGCTGGACGATCACCGACAATCCGCAAAACATCGCCTTTAGTAACGGCTACTTGACTTCCATTCCGAACTTTAATCTAAGCACCAATCCGTATACCGTCTTTCCATCGGTAAATGTTCTTCAATTGACCGACGGGGGGACCGCTAACGAAGCCCGCAGCGCGTTCTATTCCACTCCGGTTCCCTATGCCAGCGGCAGCAGTGGTTTCTCGGCATCGTTCACCTACACTCCGGGGCTCACCAAGGGGGGCAACGGCGTCGCTCTGGTACTGCAGAACGATCCGCGCGGCGCCGCCGCGCTGGTTGCCGCGGGTTCGGGCACGCCGGTCGGTTTGGGACTCGGCTATCAGGGTATTACGAATAGCGTCGCGATCGAATTGAATATCTGGAATGGCGCTCTTGGTGGCGTTGGCACCGCACTCGGAATCAATGGCACCGTTCCCGGCACGATTGCCGCCAGCAACGGGCTGACTTATACGCCGGTCAAGTGGCTCAACGACGGCGATCCGATCAATGTCAGCGTCAGTTATAGCCCCACGGCGCAAACGCTCACCGAGACGGTGACCGATTCTCTCGTCCCGGCCAATACGTTTAGCACCGTGTATACCGGCGTGAATCTGGCCTCGGTGTTGAACGGCCCGTCGGCTTACGTCGGCTTTACCGGCGCCAGCCAGAATTCGCAATCGCAGCAGCTCATTAGCAATTTCTCCTACTCGCTTTCCGGTGGCGCGGCCGGCAACTATGCCACTAACGTGGCCGTGACCGGCAGCGGCGGAACAATGGATCTGGCGGCCACCGTGGCGACGCCCAACTTCACGATGGGCGGATTGACCACCAACTTTGGCGGGGCATTGACGATTTCCGCGCAGACCGCCCCAGGCACTCTGAACTACGGAGTGACCTTCAAGGGATCGTCGGCGCTGCCGGGCAACGTTACGTTGAACGTCTATCACGCTGGCGCGCTCAATGGCGGCGGCACCGACGGCACCGGCACGGGCCTTGGCACCGTGACCATCGCCGGGCAGATCACCGGAAGCGGCGGGATTACCAACAACGGACCGGGCATCGTCCAGCTCACCGCGCTGAATCGAAATACGGGTGGCGTTGGCGCTGCGGGAGGCACGATCGTGGCGGGCGCCGTAGGGGCTCTCGGCTCCGGAACTGTCACCCTGGGTGGCGGCACGCTGCAGTTGAAGACCGCGCAGCCCTACGCTTCGGCCCAGCTCGCGAACTTGACGCCGGTCGCCCTCACCGGATGGAACCAGGATTCGATCCTGGCGGCCAATCAAGCGACCCCGGCCACGATCGTTCCCCTCATGGCCGCGTTCGACGGCGGCGGGCCGTCCCACGCCGCTGGCAGCGTGCTGTTCGAACATGGCGCTGTTGGTTCCGGCGGCACGGGAGGACTCCCGGCTGCGCCGTCGCCAGGGGCGCCGGCATCGTTTACCAGCCTCGCCAATTCGAACGTCACCTTCCAATTCCAGCCCTACTCGACAGCCAGTGGCGGCCTGGTTAACAACGACCTGCAGTTGAATAGCTCGACCACGACCGCCAAGCTGACGCTGACCACCCCGGCTCAGTTTGATTCGATCAGTGTGCTGCACGGGACCGGCAACGGGCCGGGCGGCTTCAACATGATCTTGAACTTCGCCAATGCCCCCAGCCTCACGGTCGGCAGCGCTGCGCCCGACTGGTTTAGCAACCCGAACTTTGCGATCAACGCGAGCTACCGCTACACCACCGGCGCAAATCCTCTCTATAACGCAGGCCCGGCCAATCCGAACCTCCTGGAATCCGACTATACGCTGCCGGCCGCCTACCAAGGCGCCACGCTCCAGTCGATCACGTTCAATGCAGTCGCCGCCGGCGAGATAAATATCATGGCCGTCAGCGGAACCACGCTGACCACGTCCAACCTAAACGCCACCAATGTCACGGCGAGTTCCACGATCGACGTGACCGGGACTGCCTCGTCCGCCTTGACCGGCACGATGACGATGGGCAACTTCAACGCCGTGCCGATCACGCTTTCGGTCACCGGCGGAAGCACCGCCGCGAACCAGAACTATACTCTGAATCTCGCTACCGGCGCGGCGTCGACCGTGTCGTTGACGGGCAGCAACACGCAGTATGTCTTCAACGTGTCTAGCAACGGTTCCGGCATCGGCGCGCTGGTTCTTGGCCCGTTGAACGACCTCGGCACCGCTCGCAATCTCGCGTTCAATGGCACCACCAACACGACCACGACTCTCGGCACGGTTGCGACCAGCCTCGTCCAGGGGACCACGGTCAGCATCGGCAGCAACGCGAATCTCGTTTCCAGCGCGGCCGGCACGAACTTGGTCAACGGCTCGCTCGGCCGTTATGCCCAAGTGACCGTGGCCAGCGGGGGCACGCTCACCGTCGGCGCGAATCAGACGATCAGCTCGTTGAGCGGCTCGGGCAGTGTTGCGCTCGGCAGCAACACCCTGTCGATCGGCAACGATGATAACCTGTCATCTACTTTCTCGGGTGTGATCAGCGGCGCCGGCTCGATCAACGTCGGCATTCCGCTGTCGAGCGGCTCGTTGACTTTGTCGGGCGGCACCAACAACAGCTATCTGGGCAGCACCACGGTCAGCGGCGGCACGCTGAACTTGCAAACCACGGGGTCGAACAACATCCCCAGCTCCGCAGCGATCAACGTGTTGGGGGGCACGCTCAACGTCACCGGGGTAACCGGCAGCGGCGGGTTCACCGTGGCCAGCGGCCAAACGCTTCAGGGCGCCACCGCGCTGGGCAGCGGCCCAGGGGGAACGGTCGTCGGTAGCGTCACCGTCGGCTCGAGCGGCCACATCGGCGGCTGGAGCATTTCGCCGAAATCGAGCCCCTCGATAACCCTTAACGTCACCGGCGCCGGTCCTTCGCTGACTCTTCCCACGGGTTCCATCAGCGACTTCACGCTCGATGGATCGCTGGCAAACAACACCGCCGGGCTGATCGCGACGACGAGCGGCAGCGGAACGAGTCTTAGCGTCAGCGGGGCCAACACGGTCAACGTCACCAATGGCAGTACGCTGCCCACCGTCAATAGCACGTATGAGTTGTATAGCTATAACGGCACGCTGACCAACACGGGCAACGGCACGAATGCGCTGTCGTTTACCGGCGGCGGTAGCATGACATTGGGCAACCTGCCGCAAAACGCTCTGTATCAGTATTCATTGAGCAATGTCACGTCGGGCACAACTCATTTCATCGACTTGACGGTGAAGCCGGTCGCCTTGACCTGGAGCAATTTGTCGGGAGACATGGCTTGGAATACCACGAGCATCAACTGGGTCGACTTGAACAACAACAACGTGGCGTTTGCGAACACCAAGCAAGTGATCTTCGGGGATGTCTACGGCGCCGGAAATACGCCGCTGTCGAACCCGCAGACCGTCATCGTGCAAGCTGCCGGCGTCCAGCCAGGCAGCGGATTGACTGGCGTCACGTTCGGCAACAACCTCGTGAACTACACCATCCAGAACCAGAGCGGGACGATCGGAATCGCCGGTGCCACCGGAATCCAGCTCGTCGGCGACGGTGCTGCCGGCGGCCAGGTGACGCTCGATTCCCCCAACAGCTTTAGCGGCCCGGTATCGGTCAAGTTCGGCCAGCTCAATCTGGGTGATGGAACCGCGTCGGCGAACGCCGGAAACGCTCTGGGCGCCTCGTCGGGCGTTACGGTCGGCACGGGCACTAGCCTGAATTTGAATTCCGTGTCCGGTTCGCACGTCACGTTCGGCAACAGCACGTCGTCTGGCACGATTCCGCTGGCAATCAGTGGCATCGGCACCGGGTTGCCGAGCGTCGCGGGCGCTCTGAACAGCCAGAGCGGCATCAACACCTACACCGGCCCGATCACCATTGCCGGCGGTGCGGCGACGATCGGTTCGACTTCGATTGCGGCGACCGACGGACTGATTCTCAGCGGTCAGATTAACAATGCGAGCAATACGTCGCCCGCCAGCATCACATTCCAAGGGGCGGGAAGTTCGGCCGCGAATGGGGCGATCGTTGATCTTGCCACTGGCGTCAATGCCCTGTCGATCGTCGTCGCCGGTCCCGGCGACGCCACGCTCGGCGGCCCAAACACATACCACGGCACCACGACCGTCAGCTCCGGCCTGCTCATCCTCGCCTCGCAGAATGCCTTGGGCAACACGACCGGCGGATTGACGATCGGCGGCGCAGTCGGCCTGGTGCTCAACAATAGCGGCCCGACCGGGCTCAAGGCTACGGGCGGGGCGGGGATCCCGCTCTCGCTCTCCGGCACCGGCACGGGAGCTACAATTCCTGGCACGTCGGTCAATTCCAATGGCGCGCTGACGGACGTTGGCGTCAGTGGTTATGGCGGTCCGATCAGCCTTCCGACCGATGCGACGATCGCCACCACCGGCCTTACCGACGTGCTGACGCTTAGCGGCGCGGTGACGATCGGCACCAATGCCAATCCGCAGACGTTGACGTTCGTCGGTCCCGGCGGCACGGTTGTCAACGGCGCTATTGGCGACGGCGGCGTCAGCGCCGCGGGCTCGATTGCCGTTAACGGCGGAGCCGGCGGGATCGTGACGTTCGCTGGAGCGAATACCTATCTGGGAACCACCACGGTGAACTCCGGCGCGCTCGCTCTGCAAAGCGCCACGGCGCTGGGCAACACGTCTGGCACCGTCACTGTCAACTCCGGCGGCGCGCTGGTTTTGACGAACAACACGAACAACAGCGCCACCACGTTTGGCCTGACTGCCGCCAATTCATCCCCGATTCCGCTCAGTCTTGCCGGCGGCGGGGCTACCGGCAATACGGCAGCCAACGGGGGAACCGGAGCGTTGACCGCGGCCGGCACCGGAACCAATGCAAGTGTGACTTGGGCGAGCCCGATCACGATCAATTCGGGCGCGTCGATTGCCGCGGCCGCCGCGAACAACGTGCTGAATCTTTCCGCCCTCGTCAACAGCACCGGGGCAACGACAACCTTGAACGGCCCAGGGACCATCAATGTCAATGGCGGGCTTAATATTAGCACCTCCGGTGCGCTCGTAGTCCCTGCCGTGAACGGCGGCGGAACGTATACGATCGGCAATGGCCAGCCAATTAGCGACGGTGGCACCAGCGGCACGGTTTCAATGTCCGGCAGCGGCACGTTGAACCTGGCCACGTCGAATTTCTATGCCGGCGGCACGACGGTGGCGGGCGGCCTTACGGTGGCAAGCACTACGTTCTCGCTCGGCACCGGGCCCGTAACACTCGGCGGCGGGACCCTGCGGCTCTCCCCGACGAGTCCCGTGGTCAGCGGCTTTGGCGGCGGGGTGGGCGCAACCAGCCCCGGTTGGTCGGTCAATAATGCCAACGCCAACTTCACCGTCCAGCCCTTCCCGATCGCCAACGTATTGCAACTGACCGATGCCGGCGCTAACACGACCAGCGGCACGGCTCGCAGTGCATGGTATAACGCCTCGACCGTGCCGATCGCCAACGGTTTCACGGTATCGTTTACTTATCAGTCAGCCGGGGGCGCCGATGGCGGCTCGTTCATGCTTCAAAACGACGCTCGCGGCGTGAGTGCCTTGGGTGGAACCGGCGGCGCGAAAGGCGCTTCCGGCATCACACCCAGCGCGGAACTGGTATGGAACATCTACACCGGGGGTGCGGGCAACATTGTGGGAACGGCGCTCGACACGAACGGAACTTTGACCGCCGATACGGCCTTTACGCCGACGACGCCTGTCAGTATCAACTCGAACCACCCGATCAATGTCGTCTTGTCATACAACCCCACGACGAACGTCGTCACGGAGACGTTGACGGACACGAACAATAACAATACCTTTTCCACGACCGTCGCCGCCAACTTAACGGGCTCCGTGGGGAACGTCGCCACAATCGGCTTTACCGGCGGGACGGGCGGCGTCGCCTCGAACCAGACAATAAGCAATTTCTCGTTCGTAGCCGGTCAGACGGCAACCTACTCCAACAGCCTGACGATGAATTCCGGGACGATCTCGGGGATCGACGTCGCCGCGACGGTTGCCAATCCCGCGATCACGGTCGGTCCTCTGACCGTTAACAGTGGCGCGGCCTCGACCTTAAACGTCACCGCCACGACGGCGCCCACGGGCGTCGCTTACGGATTGAACGTCGGCGCCGTGACGCTCAATGGCGACGCCATCTTCAATGTGGCCAACAACACGGTCGGAGCTGGCAACGCCACTGGCACTCTCACTCTCGGCGCCTTGAGCGACGGCGGCGGCGGTCGCACGATCTCTGTCGCCGGCGCCGGAAATGTGTTTCTTGGAACCGTGGCGACGAGCATGCAATCGAGTTCGACCGTGAATGCAGGTCTCGCCAGCGGTGGACCCAACGGCGGGAACTTGGTTATCAGCAGCACGACTGGATCGCCCACCGGCACGGCCGCCGTTAACGTGAATAATGGCGGCTCGCTTTCTGGCGCATTCTCCGGCGCCGGCTCGATCGCAGGTCTGGTCACCGTCAATGGCGGCGGCACGATTCGAGGCTCGAACGCCGCCGCGCTGGCCGGGACGCCGCTCATTTTGACCGGCGGACTGACCTTTGCCGCGACAAGTCCCAGCCCAAGTTTCTCCAGCTTCAGCCTCACCACGACCCCCAACGGGACCACCAACCCGATGATCAATGTGAGCGGCAGCACCTTGGCCTTCGTTAGCAATGCCGCTGATACGGTAAAGCTGACCGGGACGGTTCCGACGACGCTGGCCACTTATACGTACGACTTGTTCGCTTATGCCGCGGGAACGGTTACGAGCACGCAGAATGGCACTGGCCTGACATTTACCGGCGCCAACAGTGGGTCCATGAGTCTGGATGCGATCGCGAACCTGCCGCTGTCCGCCGTCTATAGCTACCAGTTGGTCAACAACACGGCACTGAGCCAGATCGACGTAGTGCTCACGCCGGCTCCGCTGACTTGGACCGGCAAGAACTCCGGCAATTGGGACGTTAACACCACGCAGAACTGGGCCAACGGCACGACGCCCGTCAACTATCTAAACGGCGCGGCCGTTTCGTTTGCCGACAAGAGCACGGTCTCTCCATTCCCCACGATTACCAATACGACCGTGACGATCACGCCGACGGCCGGCGTCCAGCCGGCGGTGGTCGTGTTCAGCAACACCGGTCCAGGCAATGGTGGCGTGAATTATGTGATGCAAAACGGCGCCGGCAATAACGTCGGGATCGGCGGCTCCGCCGCGGTCACAGTCCAAGGGGCTGGCGGGCAGGTGACTTTTTCTGGAGCCAATAGCTTCACCGGCGCGTTGCAGGTCGCGGCCGGTCAGCTCAACTTGGCCGACACCGAGACGATTGGCGGCAGTAGCTATTCGTTGGGCCTCGGCAACGCTTCGAGCGCGGCCGCCGGCACCGGCGCCACGCCCGGCACACTGCAACTGCAAGCCGCCACCGGCGTCGCGGTCTCCTTCGGTAATGCCTATAACGGAGGTGGACTTGTTGCCGGGTCGCTCACCGGGCGCGCCATTGGCTTGACTCTGGGCGGGGCGACGAGCGCCGGCACGCTAAATAGCACCACCGGAAACAACACGTATGTTGGTGCGATCACTCTCGGCGCCGGCGGTGGAATCGTCTCCGATACGTCCGTTGCAACTGGCGATGCCCTAACGCTCAGCGGCGCCATCGGCGACGGTGGCGCAGGCAGCCCCGGCTCGCTCACGAAGTCCGGCGCTGGGACCGTAAATCTCCCGGTGGCCAACTCCTACTTCGGCACGACCGCGGTCAGCGCCGGTACGCTCGTTCTCTCCAATTCGTCGGCGCTAGGAAACAGCTCGGCCGCGACGGTCACCTCGGGCGGCACGCTCGCGTTGACCGGTGGCACGGGTGGCAGCCCGCTTACTTACGGCAACCTTGTCGGCGGTGGTGGCGGAACGATTCCGCTGACGCTCAATGGTAACGGCGCCGGCGCTGGGATCTACGGCGCGGGGGCGTTGGCCAACTCTGGCGTGAACACTTGGGCCGGCCCGATCACTCTCGCCTCCAATTCGACGGTCGCCACGACCGCGGTCGGCGACGCGCTGACGCTTAGCGGCGCGATCGGCGGCAGCGGCGCCCTTGCTGCAAACGGCGCCGGCAAGGTGACCTTGAGCGCGGTCAATTCGTATGCCGGTGGCACGATGCTGAACGCTTCGCTGGGCACGACGGGGACGGTGGCCTCGGGCACGACGTTCTCCCTGGGCTCCGGCCCAGTTACGCTCAACGCCGGCACCTTGCGCGTCGCGCCGTTTGGCTTGGCGAGCGGGTTCGGTGGAAATGGCATCGGCTGGCAGCAGAATGGCACCGGCGCTCCTGGTTTTATCAACTCGAACGTGCTGGAATTGACAGTCAATCCAGTCGGCGCAACGCGGAGCGCGTTCTACAAGACGCTTGTGCCATATCAGAATAATGGTGGCACCGTGGGCTTCAGCGCGTCGTTTACCTACCAGTTCCAGAACGGGTCGAATCCGCCAGCGGACGGGATTACGTTCGTGTTGCAGAATGACACCCGAGGCCCGTCGGCAATCGGCGGCGGCGGTGGCCTGTTGGGCTATGGCGACACCAATACCGGCATCAAGCCAAGTGCTGCCGTGGAACTCAATATTTATCCGCCGAACAATCCGACTCTGGCCTCTGGTGGGACATTCTTCGGCACCAACGGCACGATTGGCAATAACGCGACCAATTTTTCGACGGCCCCGGTTGTGCTTGCCAGTCCCACCGGGTCACCCGCCGGCAACCCGATCAATGTCACGCTGGCGTACGATCCGGTCGGTCAGACTCTAACCGAGAACCTCGTCGATCTGATCGCGGGCACCAACTTCAGCCACACCTACACTGGCGTCAATATGTCTACGATTTTGGGCGGCGCGAATAGCACCGCCTACGTCGGATTCACGGGGGCCACCGGGGGTTCATTTGCAACTCAAGATATCACGAATTTCCAATACACGGTCGGCGCCGCGGCCACCTATGCGAACAACGTGACTCTCGCTGGTGCCGATACGGCGACGATCGACCTGTCCAGCATGTCGGCCGTGAACCCAGCCATTACGATGGGCACACTAACGGTCGGCGTCGGCGGCGCCGCCACCTTGAACGTCACCGATGCCACCGATGCCGCTGGGTCGCCCTTTACGTTGAACCTCGGCGCCACGACGCTCAATAGCAGCGTCACCTTCAATGTCGTTAACGGCCTCCTCAGCAACGGAGCGGGCACGTTGACGCTCGCCGGCCTCACAGAAAGTGGCGGCAGCTTCAGTGTCACCAAGGACGGTGTCGGCACCCTTGCTGTGACCGCTCCCAGCGCGTATACCGGCGGCACGACGGTCTTGAACGGCACCTTGACGACGACATCGACGGGATCGATCGGCAACGGTTCGCTGATTCTCAGTGTAGCCACTGGAAAGACTTCAGTTGTAAACCTTGGAAGCAACCAGGCCATCACCAGTCTCGCCACGACGGGGACGGGAACCGGCTCGGCCACGCTGAACGTCGCCAGCGGCACAACGCTGACCGATACCCAAACGACGAACACTACATTCCCGGGCAAGGTGGCGCTGGCCAGCACTGCAACGATGACCAAGGCCGGAATCGGCACACTCGAAATTGACAAAGCTCCGTCGCTCGGCGCGGGCAGCATCGTGAACGTGAACGCCGGGAGCGTGAAGTTCAACGTGGCGACTGGCTCGGCCACGGTCGGCGCCGGCGTGACCCCCAACGTGAACGTGAACGGCGCGGCCACGCTCGAATTAGCCAACTCGGTCTCGGCCCTTTCGGATGGCACCGCGGCCCATTCGGCGCAGATCAACAACAACAGCTCTGCGGCGGCTGGCCTGCTCGTCTCCGGCACCGCTAGCGTGCAACGAGTTGGCGGAATCGATGGCACCGGCACCACCCAAGTCAACGCCGGCGACAGCCTGACCGCCAACCATATCGTCCAGGGGGCGCTGATTATCGGCGGTACATCGACTTCGGCCGCATTGGTGACAATCGACGCCTCGGACGCCAGCGGCAACCCGCTAGTCGCATCGAGCGGATTGGCAGTGGCAAGTTCCTTGGATTCCAACGAGCCGTTCGCGTCCGGCACCACATCGAGTTCCACGAGCCTATTGGCCGACAATGGTTCGTCATCGACTGCTGGTTCGACGTTGACCGGTTCCGCCGGGGCCGGCGGTGCATCGCTCGGCGCTGCTTCCGTCCCCGAGCCTTCGTCCGTGCTGCTGTTGGTCCTCGGGAGCTTGGCCTGCTTGGTTCCGGCTTGGCGCCGACGGATTGCCCGTAAATAGGATCGTTTGCGAAATCGCCTTTAGCGACCCGGGGAATCGTGTTCAATCTGTAGGGAACCGGGCCGCGGCGGGTGCCGTTCCGGGGAGTTGTCGCAGATTTGGAATGCCCCTCGGAACGCCGTCCGCCGCGGTGGATTCCCTACGGAATCTCGTCCCCACATCGCGCAATTAGCGGCTCATGATCTCCGTGAGATACCGCAGAATGTCGCGCGCGGAGATCACGCCGACGAGGTCGCCCTGTCCGTCGACGATCGGTAGATGCCGAAAGCCCCCCAGGTCCATGCGCTGAACGGCGAAGGCGATCTTGGCGTCGGCCATCAGGGTCTGCGGATTGGGGGTCATGAATTCGCGGACTGGGCGGGCGGCGAAGCCCGCGGAGTTCACGTCGATCTTGCGCAGCGCATCGCGTTCGCTGAAAACGCCGATCGGCTTCGCGCCCTCGGCCACCACGACGCAACCGATCTTGCGCTCGACCATCAGCCGCAGCGCCTCGCCCACCGGCATCGCCGGGGCAACCGTCACTGGCCGCTTAGGATCGAGCGCGCTGACGCGATCGCCCAACAGGCTGCGCTCCGCCTCGGTGCGCGGCGGACGCAAATGCGCATCGTCGAGCGGCTGACCACAATTCTCGCAGTCTTCGGCGCCGTCGATGTTCTTGGTTTTGCAATGCCCGCAAAGGATCATGACGTCACCCAGGGTTCGCTGGCGTCGGTATGGCCCTAAGCGCCTTCGCGCTGCCGCGTGGTGTAATGTGGTTCGGGGGGCAGGTTGTAAATCACGGTCGGGAAGTGCTCGACCAGGTAGTGGAGGATGCCTTCCACCTTGACGATCCCCACGGGCTGTCCGTCGCCGTCCACAATTGGCAGCCGCCGGTAGCCGCCGTGCGTCATGGCGGCAATGGCGGTGCCGACCGTATCCTGAGCGCGCAGCACCACGGGATTGGGTGTCATGACTTGGTCGATGGAGACATTGAAGTCAGCGCCGGCGGCCATCATCTTGAGCACGTCGCGCTCCGTGAAAATTCCCGCGATGCGCCGATCGCTGCAGATCAACACCGCGGCACAGTTTCGCTGCTTCATTTGCTGGAGCGCCTCGCGCACGGTGGTCGCCGGCGAAAGGCACAAAGGCTCAACGAGCGGGCATTTGTCCACGGTCTCCGACTCGAATTGGAGCTGAAAATCCATCTCGGTCATTCTCCAATCGCCAAATATCTGGCGTGCGCGGTAGGTGGCCGCGGCCGGACCGAAGGGAAGTCACGGTTCGCTGGCCCGCCGGGGCTTCGGCTGCGCCTCCAGCCCCGGCCACCCCTTCACACCTCGATTTGCTCGGCACACTCAATATCCGACGTGCGCCGCCCGCAAGCAAGGGTCAAAGTCGCAAGAAAATCTGGCGACGGTAGAGAAACCGGCAGATCGCCATGCACAAGGCGATGCTCACCAGCGCGAGCACCAGGCCGCCGAGCCCCTGCCACTGCGTGTTCAGCCACTTGGCCACGTCCCCTCCCGCGAACCTTGCGGACAGCTTTCCGAAATCGACGACGTTGCTGATGATGTAAATCGTCAGCGCATTGGCGCCGATCCAGACCAGCGGCATGGCCCATGCCCGCAGCTTCCACACGTCGATCACCAAATAGAACCCGGCCAAGAGCAGCGCGCTAAATCCGCCGGCAACGAGGACGAATGATGAAGTCCAGATCTTCTTGATTACGGGAAACTCCTGCCCCCAGGCGTATCCGAGCGCGACGAGCGCCGCGCCCGCGACCGCCAGCCAAACGACCTTCTGCCGCTCGCTGCGCGCGGGGTCGCGCAGCAACAACCCGGCAAACACGCCCAACAGGCAGGATGCGATTGCTGGCAGCGTGCTCAACAGGCCCTCGGGGTCGTGGTCGCCGTCCCACTTGCGCCAGGGCAAGTACATCCGGTCGAGCCAGTTCGTCAAATTGTGCCGCTCGGCGAAGTCCCCCGCGCCGAATTCGGGCACCGGCACGAATGTCAAGAGCGCCCAATAGCCCACCAAGAGCGCGAGGCACACCACCACTAGCCCGCGCGGCCGCAGATAAATGAACAGAATCCCAGCGAAGAGGTAGCACAGCGCGAGCCGCTGCAACACACCGAGCAGGCGGATATGGTCGATGTGCCCGCTCAATCCGCCGTAGTAGAACAAACCGAGCACGTAGAGCGGCAGTGCCCGGCGCAGCACGCGCTTGAGCGCGGCGGCCCGTCCTTCGACCGCGACTAGCCGGCCGAGCGAGAACGTGATCGCCACGCCGATCATGAATACGAACAGCGGAAAGATCAAGTCGTAGAAATGGAAACCTTCCCAACGAGCGTGATCGAGCTGTTTTGCGACAAGCTCGGTGATCGGCGGGCCGTCCTTGAAACTCGCCAGCGCCTCGCCGAGCGCATCCGCGCCAACGATCCAGAACATGTCGAACCCCCGCAGCGCATCGAGCGACATCAGTCGCTGCGATGCGGGCCCGGCAATAGCGGACACCGTGGGTAGTCGCGTGGTCTCGGATTCCGGGTTCGTTCGATCTGCCATTATTTCTCGGCGATGCAGTACAAGTAGTCGTGGCCGCGGAGGAAGAGTTCTTTTCCCGCCAGGGCCGGGGAAGCGTCGAAGCGCTCGTCGAGGTGGTTGGTGGCCAGGATTTCGAGCGTGTCTGCGTGCTTAATGACGACCGTCGCGCCGTTGCGGCCGACCAGGTAGACGCGGCCGCTCGCGCCGACGGGCGAGGCGTAGACCCCTTGCAAATCCTCGATCCGCTTGCCGTCGTAGACTGGCTCGCCCGATTTGGCGTTGATGCAGGATAGAATCGCGGTGTTGCCCGAGAAAAAGTAAAGCCGGTCGTCGTAGAGCAATGGCGAGGGGACGTAGGGCGTTCCCTTTTTGAGCGTCCAGGCGACCGCGTCGGTACCGGTCACGTCGCCATTTCCCTCGGGGCGGATCGCCAGCATCACGTATCCGCGAAAGCCGGTCGTCGCGTAGACCAGCCCGTTGCCGGCGACCGGGGTTGGAATTGCGTTGGTCGTCAACCCGGCGCATTCCCAAAGCAGCTTACCGTCGGCCAGATCATAGCTGCGGATTTTTCGCGTGGCCGCGGTGATCACTTCGGCCTTGCCGGAACGCTCGACGACGATCGGCGTGGTCCACGAGGTCTCTTCCTCGCGAGGCGTCCGCCAGAGTTCGTTGCCGGTCTCTTTATCGAAGGCGGCGATGAAGCCGGGGCCCTCGTGATCCCAGTTGACGACGACGGTGTTGCCAAACAGCGCCGGCGAGCTGCCTTCACCAAACGAGAGCTTCGTTTTCATCCGGCCGAGGTCTTTCTCCCATTTCAGATTCCCTTGCATGTCGTAGCAGTGCAGCCCGCGCGAGCCGAAATACGCGACGACGCATTTGCCGTCGGTCACGGGCGAATTCGACGCAAAGGTATTGTCGAACTGGGTCCCTTCGTGCGGCACCTCTTCGCGGGCGACCTTTTGCCAGAGACTCTTACCGGTCGCGCGATCGAGGCAGAGCAGGACGAATTGGTATGGGTCTTTCGGCGGTCGCGACATCATGCCGCCGCGACCGAAACCCCGCGGCGGTCCGTTGCCTCTACCACTCGGCGGACCTTCGCCCCGACCGCCAGGCGGCGGGCCATCGGCGCGGCCGCCGGGAGGCGGTCCGTCGGCTCTGTCGCCAGGCGGCGGACGATCGGCGTTGCCATCGCGCGGAGCATCGCCTTTCGCAGTGACCGGCGCGGAATCCGGCTTGTCTGCTTTATCGTCTGCCTTTGCATCCGACGAGTCAGGTTTGGCGGCCTGCTCGGCATCGCTCTTGGCAACCGGAATCGCCGTTTGAATGAATACTTGATTTCCCCAGATCAAGGGCGTGCTTAGCCCGCGGCCGGGGATCTTCACCTTCCATTTGATGTTGGTCTTTTCGTCCCAGGTGACCGGCGGATCGGCGCTAGGGCTCACTCCCGTCATCAACGGCCCGCGCCACTGCGGCCAGTTGCCGTCCTCCGCTTGAACAGGCGCGATCGCCGTTGAATGGATTGCTACGGTCAGGGAAATCAACAACCCGCACGGAGCGAGCAGGCGAACAGCATCGCAAATCTGACGTAGCCGCAGGTCGATGCGGTCGATCGAATCAATCATGTCTCTCTCCGTCGAATTGGTCGTACTCGAAATCCGGACCAAAAGCCTAGATTATGAGGTGATCACTGAGTCCCTTGCAATCCAGAGTCTCGCAAAAGTTTGTTGCTCGGCCGGCGATTCGATATGATCGAGGCTAGGTTTTCCGTGCCGCCGCTGGCTACCAGCGAGTTCAAGTTTGTCGACCAAACCAAGGAGAACTGCTATGCGCCGCGCTCTGATACTCGGGTTCATTTGCGCCTTCGCCGCGTGCTACGGCGCGAGATTGTCTGCCGATCAAGCGGAATCTGTCCAAAGCCTGCGAGACGACAAGCTCAAGGCTGCCCAAGAGTGGTGGGACGTGGTGGCGGAGAGAGATAAAGTGGCCTCGCCACCGGCTACTCCGGCCGCGGAGTTCGCGGCCGCACGCGCCGTGAAGGACGCTCAACTCGACGTTCTAACCGATAAACAGGAGCGGCTCCGCGCGCTGACAGTGTACCGTGACCGAATGCAATTGGTTTATGACAAGATCAGTGTGTTGTCTCAGGCCGCTAGCGCGGGCGGTGAGGCTGAAAGAGTGGCGGAGGCACGGATTCATTTGCTTGAAGCAAAGATTTGGCTGAAAGAAGAAGAGAAGGGACAAAAACTCGGACGCTTGATTGGGAACTAAGGCGACATCATCGCGTGAGACAGCCGTCGGGCGGCTTATTGCACTCTGCCCCGCCGGGCGTATACTCACGGGCTCCATGCTGTTCCTTCGATCTCGTCAATTTTCTAGCACGCGGAGGTCTCCCATGTTTCAGCGAATGCTATTTGGCACGGTTGCGGCGTTGGTTGTTCCAGTGTTGGCGCTCGGCGCCGAGCCGAAGGACGATCTTAAGGCCGCGGTGAAGAAGCTGTCGGATAGCGCCAGCTATAGTTGGACGACCAAGGTCGAGGGAGGTTTCGGCTTCGGGGAGAGCGAGGGCAAGACCGAGAAAGATGGTCACACCAGCTTCTCGTTCAAAATGCGCGACGACTCTTACAACGTGATCATGAAAGGAGACAAGGCCGCCATCAAGGGGACCGGTGGCTGGGCGTCGGCCGCCGAATTAGCGAAGGAGGCCGAGGACAACGGCAACGGTTTCAGCCCCGAGCGATTTCTGACGATGATGGTCAAGAATTTCAAAACACCGGCTGAACAGGCCAGCGAATTGTGCGGCAAACTCGAAACGGTGACGAAATCCGGCGATGCGTATACTTCGGAACTCAGTCCGGAAACTGCCAAGCAATTGCTTACTTTCCGGCGGCGAGGCGGCGACAACAACGCTCCGCAATTCGAAGTCAAGGACCCAAAGGGTTCCGTGAAATGCTGGATCAGCGACGGCGTGCTGTCAAAAACAGAACTTCATCTGCAGGGCACGGTCAGCTTCAACGGCAACGAAAACAAGATTGACCGCACGACCACGACCGAGATCAAGGACATCGGCTCGACGAAAGTCGCCGTTCCCGACGAAGCCAAGGCGAAGCTCTAGCCGCTCCCGGCAGATTTCAGGAACCGCTCACAAAACCGGCTGGGAGTCAATCCTGCGTGTAGGTGACCACAAGAAACAGGATCGCGTCTTCTTTGCCGGTGTTTTCGATGGCATGAGGGACATCGGCTCGATAATAGGCCGAGTCGCCGCGGCCGAGGTCCTCGGCACTCTTGCCCGACGTGATGTGGGCGGAACCCTGCTGGACGGTCAGGAGTTCGCGGGCGCCCTCGAAATGGGCGGCGCTTCGCAGCGCGCCGCCGGGGCGCAAGACAATTTCGTAATATTCGACCGCCTTTTCGAGCCGCAGCGGAGAGAGAGTCCGGATTCGGCAGTCCCCGTCCGAGCGATAATGATGGCTCCGGTCGTCAGCACGGATCACCTCGACCTGTTGTGCGCCGGCTGGAGCGTGAATTAAATCCCCCAGAGGCATGCCGAAAGCCTCCGAGATGCGAAACGCCACCGCCAAAGTGGGGTTGGCCCGACCGCGCTCGATATCGCTGAGCATCGAACGACTAACGCCGCACGCCGCCGACATCTCTTCGAGCGTCCAGCGCCGCTTCTTCCGTAACTCATGGACGCGACGGCACATCTGATTGGCGATGTCATCCGCCGATGAGGTTTTCTTGCCGGGTCGCTGGGAGTTCTTCTTGGACATTATCCGAATCCGGCGTGGGGAAAAGGGCGGTGCCAAACGACCAGCCCAACTTGCCAATATAACTCGGTCGCGGCGCCGCCTCAAATTGCGCCGCGGGGAGCGCGGCCAGCCACCAAGTGAGTTTTTTACGATCTTGGTAAAAAATCGTTTGCAATTCCGGTAAATCGGATTTATATTCCGCCAAGATCAACGGCGGCACGATGCCAAAAATCGAGAGGCGGATTCGGTTAATTTCTCAACTCTGATTCCTACCAATTCGTCAATCAGTGAGGTGCGCGATGCAATGCCATGCCACAGTCGTCTCATCGGCCACTCCGTCCATGCCTCATTCGTCGCGGCATTGCGGGTTGCGCGTTCGGCACATGGCGTTGATCGGTTTCGTGATCGGTTTGGCCTTGGCCGTTGGATTCTTGGCTCCCCACTCGGCGTCCGCACAGATCGCCCAAGTCGATATCGGGTCGTTTACAAACACCACGTCTCAAGCGAACAACACCAACTTCACTGTTACTGCGGCGGCAAACAATGTCCTCGTCGTGAACTTGGCTTGGCGATCGGGCACTTCGATTTCGACGGCCGCTCCGATCGTCACATACAACGGTGTTGCCTTGACCGCTGCTTCTCTTTCCCAGGACTCTAACGCAAACTATTCCAACACGGCTGTCTACTATCTTTTCAACCCGACTGCGGGAAGCAACACTCTGCACGTGGATTACGGCGCGAGTCTCGTGGCCGGCTCGGCCGCCGGATTCGACGCTTTTACGCTCGGTGGGGTAGACACCACCCAAGCTCCAGAGGCGATATCGGGCCACAACGCCGCCGCGGCCAACGACGGCCCCGACTCACTTTCCGTTTCGTTGAGCAATGTTGCTTTCGGCTCTTGGGCCGATGCATCCGCGAATTACCGCCAGGGCGGCAATGGCACAACGACGCTCCTGAACGCCTCGATTGCGAGTGGCGCTGGCGCGCTCATTACCAACGGCAGCGGCGGCACCGTCGGAAATGGCAATTTGTACGATCAAATCGTCGACGGCCAGATGATAACCGCTGGCGCGCTGGTCTCGAATATCACGACGCCGAACTTGACCGTCCAGGAAACAGGGCCGGGGAGCGCCAACCACCGCTTTACTTTGGCCTCGGCCGTCTTCGCCGCGTTGCATCCCATCTCGACTTGGAACGGCGGCGCGACAACCAACAATTGGACCGATGGAGCCAATTGGGGCGGCACCGCGCCGGTGGCCGGCAACACGCTCGATTTTGCCGGGTCGACCCGCCCCGGCCCGGTCAATAACTTCACCTCCGGCACCAGTTTCAGCTCGATCACATTCGATAGTACGGCGACGGTCCCGTTCACGTTGACCGGGGCCGGCATCACCTTGACCGGGGATAATTCGTTCAACGCCATCGTCAATAACAGCACGCAGCAGCAATCCGTCAACCTGAACATCGCGCTTGGCTTCGACAACCTCAAAATCAATACCGGCAACGGCGGCCTCTCGATCGGCGGGTCCATCTCAGGCAATCATTCGATCACGCTCACCGGCAACTCGCCACTCGTGCTCGCCGCCGCGAACACTTACACCGGCCCAACCAACATCAGTTCCGCCCAACTGCAGCTCAACAACGCCAACGCAGTCCAGAACAGCACCGTGAATGTCAATCTCGCCAATTCGTTGCTGTTTGGTCCCGGCATCGGCTCGTTCAACTTGGGAGGCTTGTCGGGGACCGCTGGCGTCAGCATGAATGCTACCGACAATAGCCCCGTGAGCCTCGTCATTGGCGGCAACAACGCGAGCACGGGCTATCTTGGGAACCTCACGGGCGGCGGCGGCATTACGAAGGTCGGCACCGGCACGCTGAGTCTCGGCGGCACTAACAGCTATGCCGGGCCCACGCTGATCCAAGGTGGCACCCTCAAATTGTCAGCCTCCTACCGCTACTATCAATTTCAGGCGACTACCTTAAATAACAACGCCGCCGCCAACTCGATTCAGCTTTCGGAAGTCCAATACTTCGATGCCACCAACACTTGGGTTCCGGCCATCGCGGTCACGAACCCTGGCGGGAACAATTCGGGCGATGGCGCTCCCGCGAATGCCAACGACGCCAATTTGGCGACCAAGTGGCTGGATTTCAACAAATTCCAGCCGCTCGTTTACGACTTCGGCGCTCCGACCGCTCTGCCACATTATAATCTGGCCACGGCCAACGATGCGCCCGAGCGCGACGCGACGGGCTGGACAATTTCGGGAAGCAACGACGGCATCACCTTCACGCCGCTGGATACGCAATCCAATATCACCGACCCAACCAACCGACTCACTTGGTACAACGGAGGCGGCACCGGCAATCATCCCACCACCTTTTTCAATATCTCGCTGGCAGCCAACAACGCCATCCCCAGTACGACCGCGGTGGTCATGTCGAGCAACACCACGTTGGACATGACCAACGATTCTGTGACGATCGCTTCATTGGCCGATGCGGCCGGGCCCACTCCGACGGGCTCTCACGTGCTGCTCGGCAACGGCACGCTCACCACTGGCGACAACACCAACACCGTATTCTCCGGCGCTATCAGCGGCGCGGGCGGAAGCCTGGTCAAGGTGGGAAGCGGCAATTTCACGCTCGCCGGCGTGAATTCGTACAGCGGCCCGACGACGATTTCGAACGGCACGTTGAGCCTGACAACCAGCAGCAACAGCAACATAGCCAGTTCCCCAACGATCACCATCGCCAGCGGTGCATTTCTCAACGTCACGGGCGTCACGGGGGCGGGGGGATTCACCGTCGGCGGTTCGACGCCCCAAACCCTGACGGTCTCCGGCGCTGGCACCAGCACGGTCACGGGAAACCTCGCCATTGGCAGCGCTGGCACGCTCATCCAGTCGAGTTCGAATTCGCTCGCCGTCGCCGGCGGGCTGACTCTCGCCGGTGGTTCGACTTCCAATTTCACCATCACATCGACCGGGGCGGCACTGGTCGCCGCCACCGGGAGCCTGTCGATAGCGCCAACCGGCGGCATCAGCACCGTGAATATCGGTAGCGGCAGCACGTTTCCGCATGCGTCAGTCACCTACGATCTATTCAGCCACGGCGGCTCGTCGCTGGCGTCGGGCTTCAGCTCGTTGAAGCTTGGCACGGTGCCCCCGCTGTTCACGTACACTTTGCTCAACAATCCCAATGAGGTCGATTTGCAGGTGGTGCCATTTGAGTTCGCTTGGACCGGCAAGGACAACGCAACCGGCGGGTCGCCCGGATCCTCAGATAGCGTCTGGACCTCGTCCCCGGGCCCCTTTCCGGCAAATAGCAACTGGGTGAATACCTTGACCGGCGTCTCCACCCAATACGCCGACGGCTCGCGCGTGATTTTCGGAGATAACTATCCAAATACCTCGGCGGGCACCAACAATGTCTTGAACAGCACCGTCACCATTCAAGCGGGCGGCGTTGCACCGGGCGCGGTCGTCTTCACCAACACCGGCGCTTCGCTCGGTGGAGTGGATTACACGGTCGGCAACGCGGGAGCGGCGGGCATCAGTGCGGCCGCCAGCGGAATCCAGTTGCAGGGGAGCGGGCAGGTCACTTTGGCGGGGGCCAACAGCTTCACTGGCGCGGTGACCGTGAGCGCCGGCACGCTGAACCTCACGAATTCCGCTGCCCTCGGCAATTCGTCCGGCGTCACGATCGCTTCTCACGCCGGCCTCGTTCTGAACAATCTCACGGCCGGCCTGACGGTCACGGGTTCCAATCCAATCCCGCTCTCGATCGACAACGCAGGCACGCCATCGGGACCTGCCGCGAACGGAGTGCTAACGGCGAACGGGACTAGCGGATATGCCGGTCCGATCACGGTCGTCAATAGCACCGGCAGCAGCACGATCCACACCGTGAATAGCGCCGATAATCTGACGCTCAGCGGCGGCATCAATCTGCCCAACGGCGGGACGCTCACATTCAACGGTCCGGGCACGACGACCGTCAGCGGCGGTCCGATCGCCGAGGGCAGCTCGCCTGGAACGATCGCCATGAACGGCACCGGCAGGTTGAACCTCAGTTCCGCGGCGAATTACTACGCTGGCGGCACGCAGATCAACAGCGGACTCGTCGTTCCATCCAGTTTCGCCGCATTGGGGACCGGCCCGGTTATCTTCGCCGCTTCCAGTGGCACTCTGCGGATATCGCCGCCGAGCGCGAATAGTCCGTTCTTGGGTGGCGCGGGGACGGGCGCCAATCAATGGACCGTCAACAGCGGCGCGGCCTACACGCCCGCGCAGCCGTCGTTCAGCGGGAACACGCTGACCATGACGAATAACCAGGGCGGCGAGAACACCAGCGCCTGGTTCAACACGCCGGTCTCGATTAAGAACGGATTTGCCACATCCTTCAACTTTCAATCCTTGCCGTCGGGTGGCGCCGACGGTGTGACATTCGCATTGCAAAGCGTCAACAATGCCACTCCGCTGAATAGCCTTGGCGGCGGTGGCGGCTCCTTGGGCTATGCCGGTATTGGGAACAGCGCGGCGTTTCAGATTGAGGTTTTCGGCAACGCCGGCGTCCGCTGGGCGAGTAACGGTACCACCGGCGGCGACACAGCCACCGGCGGCGTGGGATTGAATAGCGGCGATTTAATCAATGTGGCATTGTCGTACAATCCCGTCAGCACCACGTTGACGGCTAACCTGACCGATACGGTCACCGGAGCTGCGTTCACGTATACGAACAGTTCTTTCAATTTGGCGGGCGTCTTGGGAGGCAACAACGCGTATATCGGCTTCACTGGCGGGACAGGTGGCGCGGCCGCTGTCAATTCCGTCAGCAACTTCTCATTTCCCGGCCCAGGCAATCCGCCACCGATCGTCGTCAATCCGGGAAACACGGGCACGGTTGACGTTGCCGCTACGGTCGCCAGTCCGACGATTGCGGTCGGACAATTTACGGGCGGCGCCGGCTCGCAGTTGAATGTCACCGCCACGACCGTCATCACCGGCGGCCAAGCGTACGGTCTTTCAATCCCCAGCGCGGTTCTAATCGGCACAACCACGTTCAATGTGGCCAATGCCGCGGGCGGCGGCGCCGGGACCTTGACGCTCGCGAACGTCGCCGACGGCGCAAGCCCCGGCGCTATCACCAAGATCGGGCCCGGCACGCTGCGCGTAAACTCTGCCGTAAGCAACGTCGTTTCCGGCACTGGGTTCAATCAGATTTCCGGTAATTCGTACACCGGAGGGACCACGATCAGCCAGGGGACAGTGGTTGTCGGAGGCGCCTTTTTGAGTCCGTTAGGCGCCGGGACGGTGACGCTCAATGGCGGTCGGCTCCAGTTGCAAGGCGGACCGGTCGGGACCTTTCCACTCGCCACGACGGGCTACACTGGCGACGTGATTTCGGATGCCTCCGAGCCGACCACCACCCCTTACGGATCGAACACTACGCTCGAGGGAACGCGAGTCTTATACTCCTCGGCGATAGCGGGTATTGCCGCCGGCGGGGGGGGTCCCGGCCTACCGGTTAATGGAACGATCGTCGACAACAGCAACCCAAGCACCGTTTTTCAATTGCAGTCGTACACGGCGAACAACGTTCTCCAGCTTTCCAATAGTCCTCCCAATACGCCGCCCACCAGTTCGGGGGTTGTCTCGACAGGAAACCTGACGCTCACCAATCCTGGAAAATTCCAGACGTTGGCCATTTTGGAAAATGCCGGCAATGCGAATCAGACTTACAGCGCGACACTCAATTTCGCCGGTGGGAGCACTCTGACTTTCTCGGGGCTCACGGCCGTTAACTATATGAACACCGCTCCGCCGACTGTCATCGTCCCCGGGCGACATCGACAGGACACGGGCGCCTTCAGCACAGTCGCGGCCATATTCGAAACTGACATCAACATTCCTGTCGCCGATCAAAACCTCACTCTCAATTCGATTACGTTCACCTCGACAACCGCGACCGGAAATAACTTTGTGAATATTTACGGCGTAAGTGGAACTGCTACCGGCGCCGTCGCCGGGTACAGCCAAACGGCGAGCGTCGCGGCAAGCTCCACGATCGACGTGACCGGCACGGCCTCGGCGGGCTTGTTGGGCAACGTGACGATGGGCAACGCCAGTGCCGCTCCCATAACGCTGGCCATCACAGGCGGTAGCACCGGCGCGGGCGCCGCCTATTCCCTGGGGCTCGGATCCGGTTCCGGAAGCAGTGTGTCCCTGACAGGCAGCAACACTCAATACGTGTTGGACGTGGCGAACAACGGCGCGGGCGCCGGTACCTTGGTTCTCGGTCCGCTTGGCGACGGCGGCACGGCCCGTAATGTTCTGGTGCAGAACGGCGGCACGGTCAAGTTGACGTCGGCGGGCAGCTTGGTGGCCGGCTCGTCGATCGCCGTCGGCGGCGGCGCCAGCGGAGGTAACTTGCGTGTGACCAATGCCGGCGGCTCAGCGACCGGCTCGGCGCCGGTCAGTGTCAACAGCAATGGCACGCTCGGCGGCACCGGCGCCATTGGGAGCCTCGTCACTGTGAACAGCGGCGGCACGGTGCTGGGCGTGAATGGCGCCACGCTTGCTTTGAGCGGTGGCCTGAGGCTGACCGCGGGCTCGAGTTCCAGCATCAACCTGAGCGGCACTCCCAACGGCACGACGACGCCTGGCACCATCGACGTCACGGGTGGAACGCTCAACGTCGTCGGGGCCAGCACTGTAAACTTCACGGGATCGCCGCCGGCAACGCTGGCCAATTACACCTACGATTTATTCAGTTACTCGCCGGGGTCGGTCTCCACGACGCAGAATGGCAGCGGCTTGACGTTTGCCGCCGGCAATGGTGGCGGCAGCATCGCGATTGGCTCGCAGCCTTTATCCGCGGGCTATCAATACAGCCTGGTCAACAATACGGGTCTCAACCAGATCGATCTCACGTTGACCGACATTGCCTTGACTTGGACCGGCCAGACGGACGGCAGTTGGAATCTCAGTTCGACCAACTGGGCCACGGTCACGCCGACCGCAACCAGTTTCTCCAACGGCAAGGCGGTGGTTTTTGCCGATAAGAACCCGCTCAATTCTCCCAACAATGTCACCAACACCACGATCACGGTGCAAGCGGCGGGCGTGCAGCCGGCGTTGATCAACTTCACCAATACGGGCGTCGCGCATGGCGGCGTCGATTACACCATCACGAATGCCAGCGGGACGATCGGCATTGCCGGCACAACCACCGTTTCGCTCAATGGCACGGGAGGCGTCGGAGGACAGGTCACGCTGCAAGGCGCCAATAGTTTCACCGGTCCGGTGGCCATCAACGCCGGGCAATTGAATCTGGCCAATGCCGCGGCGCTGGGGAATGCAACCGGCGTAACGGTCGCCTCAGGCACCACATTGAATCTGACTAACCTCGGCGGCGTGACCATTTATGGCCTCACAGCCAGCGGCGCCACGCCGATCCCGTTGAGCCTGTCGGGCACGGGATTGTCGCTCACTGGCGCTCTCACCAGCGGCGGAACGAATACGTACTCGGGTCCGATTGCGATCGTGTCGGGCGGCGCCACGATTGGCACGATCGCCAGTAGCGATCAGTTAACCCTCGGCGGGGGCGTGAGCATCGCTAGCGGCTCCACGCTTACATTGATCGGCGCCGGCACGACGATCGTCGATCCAATAAGTGATGGCGGCGTCTTCGCGCCTGGCTCGATCACCGTGGCGGGCACGGGCACGGTGTCGCTGCCCGACGCGAACTCATATTTTGGTAGTACGACCGTGACATCCGGGACTCTGAATCTCGGCAATGGCGCGGCGTTGGGCAACTCGTCCGGCGCGACCGTCGCCGCTGGTAGTTCGTTGTCGTTGACAATCCCGACCGGCGCATCAGCGACGTTTGGTAATCTTGCCGGCGGACCCGGCACGATCGGCTTGACGATCAACGGCGCGGGCACGACAGGAAGTCCGGGCGCGCTCAACAGCGTCAGCGGCATCAATACTTACGCCGGTCCGATCACGGTGGGGGCCAGCAACGCCGCCACGATTAATTCGATTTCAACGCTCAACAACGACGGTTTGACTCTCAGCAACACAGTGAGCGTTGGCACCGGCGCCACGCTCACCTTTGCTGGCGTGGGAAATACTACCGTCAGCGGCGGAGGTTCAATCACCGGCGCGGGAGGGATCGCCAAGATTGGCGCCGGCACCCTCACGTTGAACACGCTCGGCAATAATTATGCCGGCGGGACCAGGATTACGGCCGGGATGGTGGTGGCCAGCAATAGCGCTTCCTTGGGCGGCGGAACGGTCACGTTCGCCAACAGCGGCAATAGCGGCACTTTGCGCGTGAACCCCGCGCTTATCCCGGCGGGATTCGGCGGCAATGGCAATGGGTGGAGGGTCAATAGCACCGGCATTGCAACGGCTCCGTTCCCCTCGCCCAATGTTCTTCAACTGACCGATGGGGCCGGAGGCGAAGCCCGCAGTGCATTTTACGGAACCCAAATCCCGTTTCAGAATGCCGCTGGGACCGGCGGGTTCAGCACCTCGTTCGTTTACACGCCGAACGGCGGCGCCGATGGTGCGACGTTCGTGCTGCAGACCGATACGCGCGGCGTGAACGCGATCGGCGACACCGGCGGCGGTATGGGCTTGGGGACCGGAGGCGGCACCACTGGGGCGATCGCGATTGCTCCCAGCGCCGAGTTGGAAATCAATATCTACGGCGGCCATCCCCAAGGTACGGCCTTCGATACCAACGGAGCTAACATCGCCAACGGCGGCCCCGAATTGTTCACGCAGCCGGGTACCCTGAACGTTGCCAGTGGCGATCCGATCCGCATCAATCTGAGCTACAATCCGTCGACCACGACCCTGAGCGAGACTGACACCGACCTGACGACCAACGTCACGGGCGCCAAGACCTATTCGGTCAATATCTTCAGTGCGCTCGGCGGGACGTCGAACACGGCGTTCGTCGGCTTCACGGGTGGCACCGGCGGCGTTTCCTCGACGCAGCAGATCAGCAACTTCCAGTACACGGTGCCGGTGGGATCGCCCAGCGATTTCGGGAACAACTTGGTGCTCAATGGCGGGGCCCTCGCGACGATCGATGTTGCGCCATCTCCCGCCGCTGCCGTCTTTGGCACGTTGACGATCAATAGCGGCGGCCCAGCGACCTTGAACGTCACCGAAGCCCTCGACACCGTCGGGGCGGGGCAGGCCTATAGCCTTATCACGGGCAACGTCAGCCTGGCCAGCAATGTCACGTTCAATGTAGCGAATAGCTCTGCCGGGGGCGTCGGCACGTTGACCTTGGGCGCCGTGAGCGATACGGGCGTCGGCGCCGGCCAATCCGTCACTAAAACCGGCGCCGGCACGCTTGTGCTGGCCAGCTCGACGGGAAGCACGTATCTCGGCGGGACGACCATCAGCGGCGGCGCAGTCCGAGTCGCGAATGCCAGCGGTTCTGCCACCGGTAGTGGTGCCGTGACGGTCGGCGGCACAAGCACATTGGGTGTCGCGGCTGCACTCGGCGCGGCTTCCATCAGCGGAAATGTGTCGGTCAGCAGCGGCGGCGGCTTGGTCAGCGCCAGCGTCGGCAGCCAAACGAGCGCCTCGCTTACCTTGAGTAGTGCCCTTGGCCTTTCGCTGGCGGCGGGCACGACCTCGAGTTTCGCGCTCAACGGCATCGGCACGAACAATACGACTAATAGCAATGCGTTGATTTACGTGTCTGCCGGTCCTTTTTCGGTTGCTGGCACGAATGCGGTCTCGATTTCCGGCCATCCGGCCACCGGTGTGTACGACCTCTATGGTTACACTAGCGGCCCCACGTCAACCACCAACTTCACTACTCCGGCAGCTCCCGCCGGCTATGCCTGGTCGCTCGCCGTGAGCGCCAACGGGTCGGGAATTGGCACGTCGAACCCGAGCGCAAACCAACTCGATCTGGTTGTGACTCAAGTGCCACTCACCTGGAACGGCGCGGCCGGCGGCGGCGGCATTGGCGTGTGGGACACGACATCCCAAAACTGGGCTGCAGGGTTGCCCGGAATCGCCGCGATTTATGCGAACGGGGATGCCGTTAGCTTCGGCGATACCGATGCCATTACCGGAAGTCCGGTGACCAACACCGCCGTCACTGTTCGGGCGGGAGGAGTGACACCATTGTCCGTGACGTTCACGAACACCAGCGTCACCTACACGTTCAGCGACGCCACCGGTGATACAGTCGGGATCAGCGGTGGTACGGCCGTGGTTGTCAGCGGCGGAGGCTCGGTGACATTCACCAACCCCAATACTTACACCGGGGGAACAACCGTCACGAGCGGCACGCTTGTCACCTCCGGCACCGGCACCCTTGGCAGCGGCTCCCTGGAGGTAGACGGCAATGGCGTCAGCGCCTCGGTGGTTAGCGTGCAGAATAATCTCGCTGTTCCCAGCTTAACCGGCAGCGTTTCGGGCTCTGGGTCCGCGACAGTCAACGTTGGCGCCGGCAATACGCTCACTCTCAATGCGGCGTCCGGCACGGCGACTTTCGCCGGCAGCGTCGCCTTGGCTGCGGGCGCGACCGCCAACTCGGGTGGAACGCTCACTAAGTCGGGCGGCAGCGCTCAGGTTTTTACGGGCGCTCCGCAGCTTGGCAACAATAGCGTCCTGAATGTGGGCGGTGGCAGCCTTAAGTTCAACGTAGCCACCGGTTCAGCCACCGTCGGCGCCGGAGTAACCGCCAACGTGACCGGCGCCGCTACGCTCGAACTGGCCAACGCGGTTTCTGCTCTCTCGGACGGCACTGCCGCCCATTCGGCGCAAATCAATAACAGCAGCACCGCGGCAGCGGGCTTGCTTGTCTCCGGCGCCGGGAGCGTTCAACGCGTCGGCGGCATCGACGGCATTGGGACCACGCAAGTCAACTCGGGCAACCGCTTGACGGCCAACCACATCGTTCAGGGATCGCTGGTGATCGGCGGCACGTCCACGAGTGCCGCCCTAGTGACGATCGATGCGTCCGACGCCAGCGGCAATCCGCTGGCCGGTTCGGACGGATTTGCTTTAGCCGGCTCACTCACGCCGACTGCTCCCTTCGCCTCGGGCGGCCCCAGTTCGCCGGACCTGCTAACGGCTGGCGGCTCATCGTCGAGTGGATCGTCGCTCAGCGGCGTGAACCCCAGCGTCGGATTGTCGGCCGTGCCGGAGCCTTCGAGCGTGTTGTTGTTGATATTGGGTGGCTGCTTGTCAGTTCTGCTGCCGGCGATTCGGCGCCGGAGGCGCTAGAAGTCGAATTGAATCAATTGGCCGGGTGGCGTGCGTCGAGGGCCGCCGCCTTGGCAAACCGCTCCGTCGGTCAGCTCTCTCTCTGGCCGGCGGGGCTTTTTTGCTTGTTTGAGTTGGCCGGCCTCCTATTGAACGGTAAGCAATTCACATACCCCGTCGAATTGCGGGGGCTGCAAGAGCCCATCTGAACTGCATTTGCAGTATAATCGGGTCTTCATCCGCAACGGCGGATTCCAACCGCTGGGCGACGGACCGCCGCCCGTTTATCGGCGCGCCGAGGTCGCGGCGTCAGGCGGAAAGGACTGTCGCCTGCGCTAGTGAAACGATGGATCGCGTGCTCAGCGACATGTTCGCCAATCGGCTTAGGAGTGCTCATCGATGGGTCAACCGCGGATCGTGGCTCGCTTTTCGCACTTCGCGGTTAGCTCCGCAATTCTGGTCTGTTTGATCGTTTTCGCGTGCGCGCGGCGTTCGAGCGGACAAACCATTGTTTGGGACCCGTCGAAGAATACCTTGGGCTCCGATGGCTCCGGAAATTGGGACACCACCACGGGCAACAGTATTTGGGCCAGCGGCGGCGCTGACAGCATCTGGGTGAACGGGGACGTCGCAGCCATCGGCGACGGAACAGTCAACGTCACCACGAGCCCGATCATCACGCTCGATGCCGCGGGAGGCGTCACCGTTGGCGGGATCACGTTCAACGCGCTCGGGTCCGGTTCGACGGTCGGCTATACGATCAACGACGGGAGCGGCACTGGCGCCGATCCGCTGGTGGTCAACTCCGGCTCGGTGATTGCCGACAACAACACTCGTGGCGTAACAACGATCAACGCCAATCTAACCAACTCGGCGGCTTTTGGGATGACGATCGCCGGCAGCGGCAACCTCACGTTCGGCGGTAACGTCGGCATCGTCAATAGCGGCGCCGCGGCCTTGACCATCGGCAACACGAGCAACGTCAGCCCTCTGTTTTTCTCCGGTACGCTCAGCATCAATAGCGCGACCGCAAACCATTTGAGTGCAACGACGATCAATAGCGGAACGGTGGTCGCGGGCAACACGACTGCATTCGGGGCCGGACCGGTGACGATCAATGGGGGCAGCCTCCGCCTCAATGCCGCGACGGCTGCCGGCGGGACGATCTCCGGCTTCGGAGGCACGAGCAGCAGCGCCACCGGCGCCGGCACGCCTTGGACCGTCTCGAACACCGTCATCACGTCAAATCCAATCAATTCCAACGTCATGACGTTGACCGACGGCGCCAACGGCGAAGCCCGTGCCGCGTACTACAACACTCCCATAGCGTATGCCGGCGGTTTCACCGCTTCGTTTCAATACACTCCCGTGACGACCGGCGCCGATGGCTTCACGTTCGTCCTTCAGAATGATCCTCGCGGCGCCGGCGCACCGGTGGGCGCCACGGGTGGCGGACTCGGGTATTCCGGCATCGGGCCGGCCGCGGCGGGAGGCGCCAGCGGCAGCGTGGCCATTCTGTTCAACATTTTTAACGGCAACGACCGCGGCACGGGCTTGGCCATGAACGGTGGGGTGCCTGGAGTGAACTTGGTTACGACGAACGCCACGAACAATCTCTACACCAATAATGGCGCATCGAATAACACGGCCGCCCAGCAGCTATTCGTTCCGGTCGCGTTCCTCGGGGCCAAC
>DASZFO010000381.1 GCA_035939775.1 Pirellulales bacterium
GCTCGGATCGGGGCAGCGGAACTCGACCCGCTTCGCCTTCGGGCTCGGGCTGTACATCGGAATGCGACAGCACGCCGAGCGATTGCGCTGCGAGTAGGCCAGGTTCACTGGGGCCTCGTAGCCCGGCACCAACCGCTTGTAGCTGTTGGTCGTCGGGTTCGAGAAGGCGAGGATCGACGGGGCATGCTTGAGCACGCCGCCGATCGCGTGAATCGCCATTTCGCTTAGGCCGGCATAGCCGCCGCCGGCGAAGAGCGGATTGCCGCCCTTCCAGAACGAGAAGTGGGTGTGCATGCCCGAGCCGTTATCGCCGAACAGCGGCTTTGGCATGAAGGTGACCGTTTTGTTGTGCTTCTTGGCCACGAGCTTGAGCACATACTTGTAGACGAGCACGCTGTCGGCCATTTTCACCAGCGGCTGGAACCGCATGTCGATTTCCGATTGCCCGGCCGTGGCCACCTCGTGGTGCTGGGCCTCGATGTCGATGCCGCAGTCGATGAGCGTCTGCATCATCTCGTTGCGGATGTCCATCATCTGGTCGGCCGGGGGCACCGGAAAGTAGCCTTCTTTGTAGCGGAGCTTGTTGCTGAGGTTCGGGCTTTCGACCCGGCCGCGGTTCCATTCCCCTTCGATGCTGTCGATGTGGTAGTAGCCTTCGTGTGCGTTCTGGTCGAACCGCACGTCGTCGAAGATAAAGAACTCAAGCTCCGGACCCATATAGGCCGCGTCGGCAATGCCCGTGCTCTTGAGATAGTTGACCGACTTGCGGGCGATGTTCCGCGGGTCGCGGCTGTAATCCTCGCGCGTGATCGGATCCTGGATGTTGCAGACCATGACCAACGTGGGCAGGGTCGTGAACGGATCGAGAAACGCCGTATCCGGCTCGGGCACGACGAGCATGTCGCTCTCGTTGATGGCCTGCCAGCCGCGGATGCTGGAGCCATCGAAGCCGAGGCCGTTTTCGAACACGTCTTCATCGAGCTTATTCACCGGGACGGTGAAGTGCTGCCAGATTCCGGGGAAATCCATGAACCGCAGATCAACCGCCTTGACGTCCTTTTCACGGCACAGCGCCAATACCTCTTTAGGCTTCACAGCGAGTCCCCTTTCCACAAAAGATTTTCAAAAGCTCGTTCGACAACATTGCCGACGACTCGACGCCCGACGCGGGCCTGAAGGCGGCGATGCCGCACCGAACATCGCTCATCTGGAAGCGCTGCCCGAGTGCTGGCACGCGAGATGCCTTAAATCCGTCGAGTTGTTCGCCGCGCTCGATCCGCGGAAACGACCATCATAAGGCATAATCCTTGGCTTGCAACGGGCTTGCGCGAGATTTTCCGCCGCGAAAACGCCGCGGAAATGCCAGCACCGGGGAAGGGGGAGTTGCGCGCGGATTATGCACGAAGTGAAAATTCGCTGAGCAGAGTTGCTAGCGAATCTAACCGGAGAAATTGCTCTTTCTCAAGACGCCGCCGCGGAATCGTCGGCTCGAATTCGTCAGGGGGAGACGGCCGATTCGGCGCGCTTCGCGGCCAGCGCGCTCTTCAGCCAGACGACGGCGGCAAAGACGCGGGCGGCACTGAAGCCGCGCCGCTCGAGTCGATCGAGAATCGCGGGCCGCGGCCCGTCGGCAAGCTGCGAGCCTCCTTTGGCCAACACGGCGTCTTCCGCCCACGCCCAAACTTCGTCGAACTCGGCGTGCGCAAGCGCAGGGAAGAAATCGGGCGACGATCTGACGATCAGTTCCGTTTTTCGCTGTTCGAGAGGCGGGTTTCTCATGGCGGCCGCTTCGGGTTCGTCGATTGGGTTGCGGGGCGGGCCCTAAATCGGCAGCCGGCCGCGCGATTGAACGTGAATGCCCGAGCGAGAGGCAACGCGCATATCCGAATAAAACCTAGGTCAAATCCTCGGGTTGTCAAATGAAATCCCCAGGCGACGCGTTTTGGGCGAGTTGACGATCGTCTGCCGCTTGCTCCCTGGTTGTCGGGATGCGAGAATCGCGGGCGCCGCGGCGATGTGCCGGGTCATGAAAGCGGCCGATCGACGTGTTTCTGATCGGCCGGTGGCAATCGGAGTTCGAGACAGCTATGAAAGTCATTCCCCTGGGGACGAATGTGGTCGTCAGGCGATTGGAGGCGGACGAGAAAACGGCGGGCGGAATTGTGCTCCCAGCCGTGGCACAGAACAAGTCGCGAGAGGGACGGGTGCTGGCGGTGGGGGATGGGCGCAGGCTCGCGAACGGCTCTAGGATTCCGCAACAGATTCGCGAAGGGGATCGGATCGTCTTCGGCGGCTATGCCGGCGTCGAAGTCCAGGTCGATGGCGAGTCGATGCTCATCATGAACGAAGACGACATCCTGGCGATTGTCACTTAGCGGTGGCTAGGAGTGTGGCCGGATTGAGCGAAATGATCGTTTCGTCCGGATGCCGAGCGACTTTCCCGCCCTGGCTGAATAAGTGCCGCGACGTACAATTGAGCGTTCGACCAACGAGGCGGCCTTAAAGCAATGGCGATATTCTCGCTCCCAAAGGCGAATAAATCGCCCTTATTCGCAGCTTTAAGTGCGTAGCGTCGGCGGGGAAGCAGAGTCAATGGCCATGT
>DASZFO010000382.1 GCA_035939775.1 Pirellulales bacterium
ACTGCTCATCGCTCAAATCCGTGGGATAGACGGCTTCCATGCCAGGTGCTCCGAAGCGAGAAAAGTTCCTCCAGTTTCAAACGCTGCGTGTAAATACTGCTTATTTCCGCGACGATCAAGACCTTTTCAAACACGTTCTAACACTTAAGGCGAATGCAGCAGACCACGGATGACACGGATTCTCTGAACAGGGTCAAATCCATTTCTTGCCCGATCTTATCCGTGAAATCCGTGTGATCCGTGGTTCTTTCCTTCAAACGGCTAAATGGCTACCCCAATCTCAATTCGAAAGCAAGAAACGGAGAGTCACCGTCGATCGGGGCGGCTATCCTTACTCGTGTCAGAGCGACGACAAGGAGAATAATGACATGCCAACAATGACAAAACAACCCAAACGCGCCGAATCTTTCGGCGGCGATGAGCAGCGATGGCAGGCGGTGGCACGCCGAGATAAGAGAGCCGACGGCAGGTTCGTCTATTCCGTAAGGACCACGAGCGTTTACTGCCGGCCGTCGTGTGCCGCCCGGCTTGCCTTGCGCGAGAATGTCCGATTCCATTTGACCTCCGCGGACGCTGAAAGGGCCGGATTCCGACCATGCAAGCGATGCCGGCCGAACGAACTTTCGCCGGGCGATGAGCACGCCAAGTTGGTGGCCAAAGCATGCGAGTTGATTGCTCGGGCCGAGAACGCTCCCGACTTGCGGACGCTGGCCGGGAGCGCTGGCATGAGTCCGTCGCACTTCCATCGCGTTTTCAAATCGCTGACGGGTCTGACGCCGAAGGCTTATGCGACCGCGCGCCGCTCGCAGCGGGTTCGAGACGAATTGTCGCGCGGCAAGAACGTGACCTCCGCGATCTACAACGCCGGGTTCAATTCCAATGGCCGCTTTTACGCCACGTCAACAAAGGTGCTCGGCATGAAACCCTCGATTTTTCGATCCGGCGGCGCGGGGGCAACGATCCAGTTCGCCGTGGGTGACTGCTCGCTGGGGTCAATCCTGGTTGCCGCTTCAGACCGCGGCATCTGCTCCATCATGCTCGGCGACAATGCCAATGCACTGGTGGAAGAGCTTCAAGATCGATTCCCAAAGGCCGAATTGATCGGCGGAGACCCAGGTTTTGAGAAGCTGGTCGCCCGCGTAGTCGCGTTCGTCGAGCACCCGGCGACGGGACTGAACCTGCCCTTGGAAGTTCAAGGCACGGCATTTCAGCATCGGGTCTGGCAAAAGCTGTGTGAAATTCCGTACGGAAAAACTTGGAGCTATGCGGAACTTGCCCAGCGCGTCGGCGAACCCAAAGCAACCCGCGCCGTCGCACAAGCCTGCGGAGCGAACCCCGTCGCCGTCGCGATTCCGTGCCACCGCGTCGTGCGTACGGACGGATCGCTGTCCGGATACCGCTGGGGGATCGAGCGCAAGGCGAAGCTATTGGAGAACGAACGCGCGGGACGATGATGCCGCGGCCAATCGCATGATTCACGGAGCGCCGAGTCGATGACTGCCAGCTTGCCGGAGGAACTGGAAACGGCCCGCCTGCGACTTCGCCGCTGGCGTCCAGCCGACGCCGCGCCGTTTGCCGCACTAAATGCCGACCCGCGGGTGATGGAGCACTTCCCGGCGATCTTGTCGCGAGAGGAGAGCGATGCGGTTGTCGCGCGAATCGAGGACCATTTCGCACGTCACGGTTTCGGGTTGTGGGCGGTCGAGGTTACCGACGTGGCGCCGTTCGCGGGATTTATTGGTTTGAGCGTGCCTCGATTCGAGGCACGCTTTACCCCCAGCATCGAAATCGGTTGGCGACTGGCCGCCGATTTCTGGGGCCGCGGGCTTGCGGTGGAAGGCGCACAAGCCGCTTTACGTGTTGGATTCGACATGCTGGGACTTGACGAGATCGTATCGTTTACCGTGCCCGAGAATCTGCGATCCCGACGCGTTATGGAGAAGCTCGGAATGACCCACGATCCGGCGGATGACTTCGATCATCCGCTGCTCGCCGCGGGACATCGTTTGAGGCGCCACGTGCTCTACCGAATCGCTCGTGCCTCGAGACCTGGCTGATCAGTTCCCGAGCCGTGCATCACGGACGATCGAGAAACCGCGCTAATTCGCGCCGATAATCTTCGGGATGGTCATGCACGCTCGTATCGCATATTGCGATAATCCGTCTTGACTTGCGGCCATTCGCGACTATGCTTATCAGAAACGATTCCGCCGGTGGACAGGTCGAACGTGCGCGTTATCTCCAGACGACGATTACGGGAGTTTTGGGAATCGCGGAAGCACGAACCGGCCACGGCTCAACGGGAACTGTCCGCGTGGCACAAGCTGGCTAAGAATGCGGAATGGCCCAACTTCGGAGCGCTGAAACAAACCTTCGGCTCGGCGGATCAAGTGGGAAACTGCGTCGTGTTCGACGTCGGCAACAACCGATTTCGATTGATCGGTCGAGCAAACTACGCTCGGGGAATCCTCTACGTCCTGCGTGTTATGGATGACAAAGAATACGACAAGAGGCTCTGGATCGACGGCTGTGGATGCCATCAGCCGCCGAAAAGGCGGACTGTGCCAAAGGCGTTTGAACCCGTCCGGCGAAGCCGCGGCCAGCGAAAGGGAAAGAGGTAAAGTTTTGGCGACCAAGACAGTTTCCAAGAAGCTCCCGGACACCTACTTCGACCTCGTCAAGCAATTCCCGCTCAGACATATCCGCGACGACTCGCACTTGGACGCTGCCGCGAAAATGATCGACCGGTTGCTGAGGGAGAAGCTCACTGCGGGCGCCCAAGAGTATTTGGACGTGTTGACCGATCTCGTCGAAACCTACGAGGACCCGCACGAGCCGGTCCCCGACGCCTCGGAAGCGGATGTGTTGCGGGAATTGATGCGGTCCGGCGGGATCAACCAACCAAGACTCTCGGAGCAGGTCGGAATCTCGCAGTCCACGATCTCGGCCGTGCTCAACGGCACACGATCGCTCACCAAGCATCAAATCATCTCGCTGGCCCGCTTCTTCAACGTCTCCGCGGCCGCCTTCCTTCCTAGTCCGGCGACAATCCGACGACGATGAAGCGCATCCTGCGCCCGACGGATCGGCGACATCCTACTCGGGATGGAAGTATGCGCGAATCCCCGCCGAGGACTACAAAAAACGGATACAAGGACTGAAAGAGGGTGCTGCATGGATGTGATTTTGACCGTCGCCTATGGCAAGGTCTGCGACTATCCCACGTACCGCGCGTTTCTTAATTCGTATCAAGCAATTCGGCGCGACGATCTGAAATTGGTGGCGTTCGGCGGGAATATGTCGCGTGCGGCGCGGCGAGCGACGGAGGCCGCCGGCGTGGAAATCCACGATCCGGGGGCCCGCTTCAACGATCCGGGCAACAAGCTGCGGCATTGGTATTTTGCAGAATACCTCGGCCGGCGTCGCGACGCGGCGGGTTATGTTCTCACGGTCGATGCTCGCGACACGATCTTTCAGAGCGATCCGTTCAGCTTCGCGCCGTTGCGATCGGGCGCCCGCATTCTGCTCTCCGCGGAAAGCACGCTCGTGAAAATGGACCCCTGGAATCTGCAGGATCAGTCGGCATTCCAACAGGCGATCCACCCCGCTTGCCGGCAAGGAAGATTTCAGAATTGGCCGGTGATCAACGGCGGTTTCGTGGCGGGCACGAGCGCGGCGATGGCAGACTTCGGGCTAACTCGCTTTGCGCTCGATGCGCGAGAGGGCAAAGCCACCGATCAAGCGAGCCTTACCGCGCTGGGCAACTGGATTCGCGAATGGCCCGGATATCGGGTCGTGGGGGACGGCGAACCGTGGGTCTTCCACGGCCATTGGCTGGGCCAGAGCGACCGAGCCGCCGCTCTCGACGACGGCTTCGTCGTGGTTCGCTCGACTGGCGTGCCGTATCGAATGTTCCACCAATGGGAACGAACGGACTGTTTCGAACGGTTGCTAAAGAAGTTCGGCTGATCGCATCGTGTCACGGTCGGGAGACCGAGCGGCAACAGCGCAAAAGCAGCACCCTCACCCCGGCCCTCTCCCATCGAGGGCGAGGGAGAAGTCAAGCTGGCAGCCGAATCGGCATCTCGCGCACGCGCTGACCGGTGGCGCGCGACACGGCGTTGGCGATGGCGGGGGCGATGGCGATGAGCGGCGTTTCGCCGGCGCCGGCCGAAGGTAGGTCCGGGCGGTTGAGCAGATGGATGTCCAGCTCGGGGAGGTCGTCGATGCGCGGCACGCGGTATTTCGAAAACGCCGCGTTGAGCATTTTGCCGCCCTCGAATCGCATTTCTTCACGCAGCGCCGGGCCCAACCCCATGATCATCGCACCTTGCACTTGGGAGAGCAGATTGCCGGGGTTGATGATCGCTCCGCATTCGAACACCTGGCAGACCCGCGTCACGGCGATGCGGTTCCGCTCGCGGTCGATCTTCACTTCGGCGCAAGCCGCCACGAACGATCCCTTTTCCGTGCCGCAAGACAGGCCCACTCCGATGTTCGGGTCCTTCTGCTTCGCGCTGCTGGGCCAGTCGAATCGGTTTGTCGCTTCCTCCAGGACGGCCCGCAGGCGCGGGTCATCGAGGTGCGCCAGTCGGAACTCGAGCGGATCGCGGCCGGCCGCCGCTGCCAACTCGTCCATAAAGCATTCGCGAGCGAACATATTGGCTGTCGCCGCCAGCCCACGATACGAGCCGTGCCGCAGCGGCGGCTCGGATTGGACAGACTGGCTGCGCTTCTGAGCGATTCGGTATGGTGATTCCATCGCCGACGGGCCGGAGTTGATATTGATGAAGTGCCACGAGGTGATCGTGCCGTTGGCATTGAGACCGGCCTCGACCTCAATCAGCCCGGCCGGACGGAAGTAGGCCCAGGTGAACTCTTCGGGGCGCGTCCAGCGGAGCGACACGGGATGACCCGCGGCCTGAGCCAGACGGGCTGCTTCGACCGCCGCCTCGCCCGAGTGCTTTCCGCCGAAGCCGCCGCCGAAGTCTGGAACGATCACGCGCACTTTATCTTCGGCCAGGCTAAACGCACGCGCCAGCTCCGACCGCACGCCGAACGGATTCTGGCTCGATGTCCAGACGGTCA
>DASZFO010000383.1 GCA_035939775.1 Pirellulales bacterium
CGCTTGCGCTTCGGGCTAGTGACTAAAGTGGTCGCCCCAAACCTCGCGATGTGAAAAAGTAAAAAGCCCTGGGGTCGCCGCCGCCGAATTGTCGAGTGACATGTCGGTTGGATGATTTCGAGATGTCCGCCGAATTGGCCCTTTCTCCTGTGCTGGCCGCTTATTCCTCCGATTGCGAGCCGCGGCGGATCGAGAATCTCGGCTCGGCCGGCGGGTTTAGCGGGGCGCGCTTCTGGCGGCTCGAAGCACCGCGGGGATTCCTCTGCCTTCGGCGCTGGCCCGCCGAGCGCCCGAGTGCGCGGCGGCTGGAATTCGTCCATGCCGTATTGGACTACGTTCATCGTCATGGATTCTTTCTCCTTCCATTGCCAATCCGGACGTTATCCGGCAAAACAACCTGCTCGCACTTCGGCCACCTCTGGGAATTGACGCCCTGGCTCCCTGGCGCCGCAGACTACTTGCCCGAGCGGAAGCCGGAGAAGTTGGCGGCGGCGCTGACGGCGCTGGCCCGCTGGCACCGAGCGGCAGCGGAGTTTCCGCAATCAGACCAGCAACTCGCAGCATCTCCTGGCAACTTGTCGCGCCTCGCGCAATTGGAACAACTTCGGTCTGGCGGTTTGACCCGCTTGTCGATCGCGGTCGAGAACCGTCGGGGATTGCCCCCTTTTGCGGCGGGCACCATCGCCTCGATGGTCGCGGAACTAAAGGGGACTGTCCCCCTCTCCGTAGACGGTTCTCAAATAGGCTCGAATCGCCCCGAATGGGCCGAATTGGCTGGCATGGCGGAGCGGCTGTTCGCTTTGTTTTTCCGTGTCCAGCGAACCGTCGGGGAGAGGCTCATATCCGCCGCCTCGATCCGAGTGCCATTGCAGCCCTGCATCCGCGATGTCTGGCACGATCATGTGCTCTTCGAGGGAGATCGAGTCAGCGGGATCATCGATTTCGGCGCTCTGCGGCTCGAAACAGTCGCCGGCGACGTGGCTCGATTGCTCGGCAGCCTGGCGGGCGACGATCTGGAAGCCCGGGAGCACGGACTGGCCGCGTATCAGGCAGTGCGCCCCCTCTCCGATGAGGAACTGACGCTGGTGCGCGTCTTTGACGAAAGCGCGATGCTGTTATCCGGCTTCAATTGGTTGGAATGGGTCTTTCTGTCGCAGCGGGAATTCGAGGATCCGGCGGAGGTCGTACGACGAATGAGAGGCATTCTCGACCGTCTCGAATTCTGTTCGAGTAATCGCGCTTTCGATCTTTCGTGATCCGGCCTTGGTTTGACACGACCGCAGCGAGAGAGTTAGAGTTCACCGTTGTCGCGCCATAGGCCCGCTTGGCGAGCGAGCCAGGCTGGATCGCGCGCATTTCGGATGGGTGGCCGAGTGGTCTAAGGCGTCAGTCTTGAAAACTGATGTGGGGGTTCCTCCACCGTGGGTTCGAATCCCACCCCATCCGCTGGCGGCACGAGTCTGATTGCAGGCTCTCCAAACGGCGAAAGCCATCGCCGTCTCCGGGGGATAGATTGAGCCACAGATTACGCAGGTTTTCGCAGATAGGACAATTAAGAAATCTGCGGGAATCCGCGGCTTCATGTTCTGGCCCCTTTTTCATGCGATTTGACCTTCGACGAAAAGTGGCATAGGCTTTCCTCAGTGAAGCGCCTTGCCTCTGGCTCGGGCAACTCGATTCCGGCTGCGTTCGCGGCCGCTGCTTGGCACCAGTCCCTGTTCCGCAGTACGCTCGACTTATCCGAGGAGCCCCAATGCCACATTCCGGAATCGACGGACGGAAAACTCAACCGATCGTCAGAATGTCGCCTGAGTTCTTCCCAGCACTCGCGCATGCCGAATTCGATGAGGTTTGTGCGTGGGCGGATGCTGCCATGTCAAGAAAGAACGGCTTACCGGTCCCCCTCCCGGCAAGGCCGGCGATTCTTGATCGGCTGGAACGGTATGGTGTCTCTGGCGCGCGCGTTTTCGCGGCCGTTATATGGCTGAAGTCGGTTTGCAACGCCGGCAGTTAGTCCACTGCCTTGGCGAGAGCTGGGTACTTGTATTCGGCCGATCAGCCAGCCGGCTCCGGCCGCCAATGCCACCCGGCGCATGTGAACTGCCTCTTGCTTCCCGCCGACTTCCTTCCTTGCTAGCATTGCATTCCTCGCGCAGACAGGACTGTGGCTCGCCGGTAGAATTCCCGGCCATGAGTTACTCATCTCAAAGCAATCGTCAACCGTTCCTATTCGTGGCCTCCGTGCTCATGGCGCTGGCCTTTGCGATCGGCTACGCGGCCGGATCGGGGGGCGTGAATCTCGGCTCGGCCCTTTCGCCCGACAGCGCTCCGGCGGCTTCTGAAGACGGGATCACGGTCAACTTTTCCCCAAAAGGCGGCTGCACCGAGCGGGTGGTGGAGGAGATCGAAAAGGCCCAGCATGTGATCGAGATGCAGGCCTACTCGTTCACCTCCGAGCCAATCACCCATGCCCTGATCGATGCGCACCATCGCGGCGTGAAAGTCACGATCGTGCTCGACAAAAGCGACTTGAAAGAACATTCCGACGCGGGCGAAGTCGCGGCCGATCGAATCCCCACCTATATCGACTCCAAGCACTCGATCGCCCACAACAAGATCATCCTGATCGACGGCCAGACGATCATCACCGGCAGCTTCAACTTCACCAACCAGGCCGAGCACAGCAACGCTGAAAACCTGCTGGTGATCCACGGCCGGCCAAAGCTCTACGCCGGCTACGACACAAACTTCCGGCTCCACTTGGACCATTCCGAGCCCTTCTCAGCGTCCATGGCCCACGAGCCAAGCAGCCAGCGCAACTTCCGCTGATCGGCGTGAATTCATCCATCCGAAACTCCGTGCTTCGCACGAAGTTTGGCAAAGGCCTCATCAAGCGGCGTGCCCCCGCCGCGTTGCCACTCGGCGAGACCTTGCTGAATCCCGGCGATCGCTTCCTCGCGGTCCTGCCGTAGCATCCGAAGACCGGCAAGAACTACCTCTTCCTGAGAAGGAAAACGCCCACTCGCGACCTCGCCCTCAACGAACGGCATGAATTCCCGCGGGATCTCAAACTGCGTAACTGGAATCTTCCTTGCTCCCAATCATAGTAGATTCGACCGTGAATCTCAATTTGGAAACCGAATCAAGCGGCCAGACACCGGCGTTTTCCTCGTTTTCAGGCAGAGCCTGGGAACGAGTTGTCGCTCCAATTCAGGACACGTCCGCGACCGCAGGTCTCCGAACCGGCGATCGGGAGACCTTCGGTCAACGCCGGTGCTGGGTCAGGAGACCCGCGCACAACCGTGGGCGCGAGTTGTCGCTCGATCTCAGGACAACAGCCCGTTGCTCTTGCCAAGGTGGAGAGCATCAGACCCTGAATCATTCAGAAGCTCGAATAGGGCATCCAAGCTATCGGTGTCGGCAACGAGTTGGGCGCCGGCGCCGTTCACGCTGCCCGACAAAGCTGCGAGCCAATCGGCCGATTCTGTTCCGCTCGCACCGGCCGTGTCGGCCAGGATGACGTCGCGAAGGCGTGCGTTGCCGTCATCGTCGTCGTCGCCAGCCGAGGCAGGATCACTTGGCGGCGTCGCAACGGGGCCGGGACCACCCCCCGGTCCGGGTTTCGGATTTCCGCCAGAGCCGTTGGGTTCCACCACGGTGGTCGTAACAGTATGGGAGCCGTTCTGGGCGTAGGTGTGGGAACCTTTCACCGTGTAGGTCGAACCAGACTCGGTTACAGTTCCGTTCGAAGTCGAGCCATCGCCCCAATTGATCGTGGCGACGAAAGCACTCGTCGGCTCGACGCCGCTGGCGTGAGTGAAGGTTGCCACCGTCACATTGCTCTGGTTCTTTCCGGTCACGGTCTTGGGCGCAGAGACCACGATCGTGTCCTCGGCCACGGCGGTAGTCGCGGACGCGGTGTTGTTGTTCTGGTTGGCATCCGAGAGGCTGCTCGTGACCGAGGCGAAGTTGGTCAGATTGCCGTCTTCAGTGGCCTGCGCCGTGACCGTGGCGGTGACCGTCTGACCGACAGCGACTGAACCAAAGGAGAACGTGACCACGCTGCCGGA
>DASZFO010000384.1 GCA_035939775.1 Pirellulales bacterium
TTCCGCCTCGCGCGGCAAACTGTTCTACCGCTTGGCACAACAGGCCTTGCAAATCGGCCCTGTCCCCTTCGATCGCCTGATCGGACCACAACCACTAGTGTCCGGTGGAGTCAAGTAAATACCCAGTTCTTGCGAATTCAGCTACGGTCCAATCTCGACCGTTAAGCTATACTGCATCAAGGACTTCAGGAACCGAGCGAACGATCAGGCTCTCGTGATGGGCGGTCAAATAGGGGAATCGCAACTATGTGTGGAATCGTCGGATATGTCGGCCATCGGCAAGCGGTGGATTTTCTCTTGGAAGGTTTGCGGCGGTTGGAATATCGGGGCTATGACAGCTCCGGCGTGGTCACGATCACGCCAAAAGGGAAATTCGCTGTCGTCAAATCGGCCGGGCGAATTGACCTGCTCGAAACCAAGCTGGCCGACCATCCGGCCCCCGGTTCGATCGGCATCGGCCATACTCGTTGGGCCACTCACGGCGCGCCGACCGACGAAAACGCTCATCCCCATCTTGGCGGACAGCATGTGCTGGCGATTGCCCACAACGGCGTGATCGAAAACTTTCGCCCGCTCAAGGAGCGCTTGGAAGGCGAGGGCTTCATCTTTCGCTCGGCGACCGATAGCGAGATCATCGCTCACTTGATCGCAAGTTGCCTTGAGAAGCAAGACGGCGAAACCGAAACGGCTGAGACCGCCGGCGCCGCGCCGCAATATAGTCATCTCGTTCGCGCCATCAAAGCAGCTCTCGCACAACTTCAAGGAACTTATGGATTGGCGATCATCTTTCGCGACTATCCCAATGTGCTGTTTGCCGCGCGTCTGGGCAGCCCATTGGTGATCGGCGTCGGCGATGGCGAGCATTTTCTGGCCAGCGACGCCTCGCCGCTGGTCGGCCATACCGAGCGAATCGTGTATCTGGCCGATCACGAACTGGCTGTGCTGACAGCCGATTCACTCCGCGTCATTCATCGCGATCAGGGGCAGGTGAAGCACCGTGTCCGCACTTTGGAAATGAGCGCCGGCGACGTACAGCTCAACGGCTATCCGCACTACATGCTCAAGGAGATCTTTGAGCAACCGGAATCGCTCCAAAACGCGATGCGCGGTCGGCTCAGTGCAGACGAAGCGACTTCGGTTTTCGGCGGCCTAAATCTCACGCCCCAGCAGCTTCGCAACGCCAATCGCTTCGTGCTAACGGCCTGCGGCACCAGTTGGCACGCGGCGCTAGTCGGCGAGTATTTGATCGAAGAGTTCGCCCGCATCCCGGTCGAAGTCGAATACGCGAGCGAATTGCGTTATCGAAATCCGCCCCTCGATCGCGACACGCTGCTCTTTGCCATCACGCAAAGCGGCGAAACGGCCGATACGCTGGCGGCCCTGCGCGAGGTGAAGCGCAAGGGACATCCGACTTTGGCGATCTGCAATGTGGTTGGCAGCTCGATCGCCCGCGAGGCCGACGGCGGGGTTTACCTGCATGCGGGTCCGGAGATCGGCGTCGCCTCGACAAAGGCCTTCACGTCGCAATGCGTGACGCTCGCGCTCTTAGCCCTCTATTTTGGCCGGCTACGGCATTTGAGCTTCGGAGCGGGGTTGCGAATCATCGAGGCATTGCACAAACTGCCCGACCAGGTTCGCCAAGCCCTGGCGACCAACGACGAGGTCCGCCGAATCGCCGCCAAATACTGCCATTGCAACAACTTCCTCTACCTGGGCCGGCAGCACAACTTCCCCGCCGCGCTGGAAGGGGCGCTCAAGCTCAAGGAAATCAGCTATATCCACGCCGAGGGCTATCCAGCGGCCGAGATGAAGCACGGACCGATCGCCCTAGTCGATGAGCACACTCCCAGCGTGTTCCTGATTCCGCACGGATTCGTGTACGACAAGGTGATGTCGAACCTCGAGGAGATCAAAGCCCGCGGCGGCCCGGTGATCGCCGTGATCTGCGAAGGGGACACTCGCGTCACCGAATTGGCCGACGACGTGATCCAGATCCCCGAGGTGGAAGATTTCTTGCAGCCGATCGTCGCGGCGATTCCGCTGCAACTGCTGGCCTATCACATTGCCGTGCTGCGCGGTTGCGACGTCGACAAGCCGCGGAATCTGGCCAAGAGCGTGACGGTGGAGTGACGACGGCCCCGATCGCGAAGTCTGCGCAATCTGCGGACGTTCCATCGCGTCGCGTGAACGAAACTGCTCTTTTCTCGCGCGTGGCATTCTGGTACTTACCCCGCTCCGAAGGCAGGTTGCCGCCGCGGGGCGGGCTTGCGCATTTCCTTGGCCCGAATATCGGTCGGGCATTCCAATTCTGGTTCGCTTATTCTCACGGGGACCCAGCCCATGAAACGCTGGCTATTGCGTTTGTCCGCGCTGTCGGGAGTCGTTGTTCTGGGGCTCATCGCGATCGCCCAGGCTCAACGGAGTTCGGCGCCGTTCGACAGTCCCGACGGCGTCGCTCCACAGTCACAAAGCACCGGCGAATCAGGACGATTTGGCCCGGATTCAACTGCCCGAATCATTTCGGTCGAGGACCGGCCCGCGCAGCGTGTCAGCCAGACTTTGCGGCCAACGGATGATGCCGCGGACAGCGCGCCGCCGACCAGCAAACATGGCACCGAACCAAATGACCCGTTTAACGTGCGGGATCGTTCGGCGGCGGCCTTGCCAGAGCGCTCGTCTGACGTGCCGGAGCGATTCCCGGGCGCGAAGACGGTTGCCGTGCTGCCAGGCGATTCAGACTCATCCTCGGATTCTCATTCGACGCGATCCACGTCGTCGCCAGCGGATAGCGGCTCGGTCTTCACCGCGGGCAGTCGCTACAACAATCCAATCCGCGGCGACGTTCGCTCCGCGGCAGCCGCTGGGCCTGCGCCGGCATTTGAGGATCGCGAATCAAAAGCCGTCAATCCCGATCCAGCGGTCGGTCCTTCGCTATCTCCTCCGGCGAACGGCGCGAAGCCGCTGCCGCGCGCTGAAGCAAGAAACGCCGCAGATAGCGATGCTGGCACGCACAGCGGGCCCTACGCTGGCTCCGCCGGCGCTGCCGATGCTGCGGCAACGATTTCAGTCATGAAGCGCGGCGGCGCGCCGGCCAATGCGTTCCGTCCGCCAGTCACTGACGCGGCGCCCGCCGAAACGGTAGCCACGACCGAAGGCGCCGGTCGCCCCGGCATCAAGCAGCTTGAGGGCGCACAGTCTCCTCAGTTGATGATCGAGAAGGTCGCGCCCTCTGAAGTTCAGGTCGGCAAGCCGGCCAAGTTCGAGATCAAGGTTCGCAATACGGGAAGCGTGACGGCCCAGGGAGTCGAGATTCACGACGAGATTCCGAAAGGGACTCAGTTAGTCGGCACGACCCCGGCCGCCACGCAAGGACCGCGCGGCGAGATGGTCTGGTCGCTCGGCACGCTGAATCCGGGCGATCAGGTCGTTGCACAGCTCGACCTGCTCCCGATCACCGAAGGAGAGATCGGCAGCGTCGCTAGCGTCACATTCCGGGCCGATGCCTCCGCGCGCACGGTCGCGACGAAGCCACAGTTGGCTCTGCAAGTCTCCGGTCCGAAACAGGTGATGATTGGCGACGACGCCACGCTCACGATTCGACTCAGCAATCCCGGCAGCGGCGCCGCCGGCGGGGTCGTGCTCTCGGAGCGGGTTCCCGCGGGCTTGCGGCATCCGGCCGGAAGCGAGCTTGAATTTGAAGTCGGCACTCTCAAGCCCGGAGAGTCGCGCCAAATCGAACTCACGCTCAATGCCGCCCAAGCCGGCCGCGTCACCAACTCGCTCATGGCGCGCGCCGAGGGAAATTTGAAAGCGGAAGAAAAGGCCGAGTTCGACGTGATCGCTCCCGCGCTGGCCGTGGCAATGACCGGCCCCTCGAAGCGGTATCTCGAGCGCCAGGCAACCTACACCGTGTCAGTCTCGAATCCGGGAACGGCTCCGGCCAAGGACGTGCAGCTCGTCACCCAATTGCCCAAGGGGCTGAAATTCGTCAAGGCAAACAATTCGGGCCAATACGATCCCAACACACACACTGTGAGTTGGAGCCTCGAAGAACTGCCAGCCACTGAATCGGGGACCGTCACTTTGGTGGCCGTGCCGATCGAGGTGGGCGAGCAAAAGATGAAGGTTCAAGGGAAGGCTCGCCAGGGGTTGAGCGACGAAAAGGAACAAACGGTCGTGGTCGAAGGTTTAGCCTCTCTGGCGTTCGACGTCCAGGCGGCCGATGAAGCGATCGAGATCGGCGGCGAAACGACTTATCAGATTCACGTCGTCAATCAGGGATCGAAAGCAGCCAGCAATGTGCAAATCGCGGCGATTTTTCCGGCCGAACTCAAGGCAACTCGAGCGGAGGGTCCAAGTCGAGAGACGGTCGAGGACCATCGCGTGCAATTCGAGCCACTCGCGCGGCTTTCGCCCAAGGCCGACGCCACCTTCCGCATCCGCGCCCAAGCCCTCCAGGCCGGCGACCTGCGCGTCAAAGTGCAATTGATGACCGACGAGACGCGGCAGCCGATCACGAAGGAAGGCAGCACCCGCGTGTATTCGGACCAATAGGCGCGACGTGCCGCGCGTCAGCGACGCTCATCTCACCGTTGAGAGCGAGCCGACGGAGTAGCTCGTCGAGAACGGGAAGGCGCCGTAGGCCCCGTGCGTGAAAACCAGGCTGATGAAATCGTCGGCCTTGAGAATCTCGCTCTTCGGCACCAGCACGACGTCGGAATCGCCGAGCCAAATCTCGCCGGCTGGGCAGGCGTTCTTCCCTCCAAGCGCGGAGTGCATATTCACCATCGTCGCCATCAACCGCCAGTCGTCGCCGCGGCGGAAGACGACGATCTGCTTGATGTTGGCACCCACGTTCCAGCTCCCGGCCATCGAAATCGCCTGCATCACGGTCGTCGGCCCATCGAGCACGAATCTTCCCGGCAAATGCACCTCGCCCAACACAAACACGAACCGCGGAGCGCGAGCCGTTAGCACGGGCGTCACTTCCATACCCGGGATTTCCGCCGCGTAGCGGGCGTCGATCTCGCACTTCAAGTCGTCGAGTGTCAGCCCTTGCACCGGCACCGGGCCGATCGCGGGCAAGCTAACGGTGCCGTCGGGAGTCACGCGCACGTCGATCCCTTGCCCGCCGGTGCCGGCGCGAGCGTCGACCGTCGCACGCAGGTCTTCGAGCTTCGTGTTGACGCGGATTGGCGTGACTGTGATCGCGGGATTCTTGTAGAACTTCAAATAGTCCTTTTCCAATTTGTCGTGCAACTGGACAAGCGTGAGGTGCGAGGCTTTTATTTGATCGAGCAACCGAAGCGTGATGCTGCCGTCGGGTTGGATGATCACGGACCGATTCAATTCCGGAGCGTTAAGCGCTTCGACCTGAACTTCGTCGCCGACGTTCAGTTCGTATGGACCGTAGCTCTCGGCGCGGGTCAGACGGTAGACGCAGCGAAGCTGGTCATCGACGCGCAGCCGATAGACGGGCACGTGCGCCAATCGCGGATGGTCGACATATTCGCCGTAATTCCCGGGCTGCCAAGGGACGCAGGAAGGAAACGAGCCACAGGGGCCACAAGCCTCGACGGAAAACGACCCGGACGGTTGCTGAGCCTCGACGGGCAAAGCCTTCAGGCCTGCGACCGCGGCTGCCGACAAAGCCGCGGCAATGCCGGCCGCGCGTATTCGCGGCCAATTGCGGAGCAATTCGCTCGTGGCGGTACCGAAACAGGCGACCCAACTCATGGCAACAACCCTTTTCTGCGTCAGTCACTGCGCTCCCCAAGGGAGCGACTATCTGATCCCATTCGCGCCGATCGAGTTGCGGCCTGCAACGTGCAACTCGATCGTCATTTGCCGCTTGCGGCCTGCTTGCTGCTTGCCACTCGATTGATCGGGTCGGCGTCGATCGGCTTCGAGCGGGCAAACGTCGCTGGATCGACCCATTGCACGTCGTAGGCTGACAGCGCCGCTCCGCTACCGGTTTGATTGGCGGCCGCGATTGCCGACCGTCGCGCTCGCTCCGCCAACTCATTCTCGCCGAGGCTCTGATGCACGGCGGCCAGGTTGCTCCAGACGATCGGCTGGGGTGAAATGGCTAAGCTATGAAGAAATGCCGCTCGCGCCTCGGGCAGCCTTCCGAACCGCACCAGGACCACACCGAGTTCGTTGGCTGCCATGAAGTTCCGGCCGTCGACCATCAACGACGCCTGATAGAAAACAACCGCCTTCGCTCCGCCCAACGAATCCTTGGGACCGTGAGCGGCCGAGGGGGCCGAGTACACCTTGCCTAAGCCGAACAGCGCGGCCGATCCCTGCGAAACGTCGCCAACCGATCCCGCCAATTGTTCTTGAGCATAGGTCAAATAGCGCCCCATCGCCGCTTGAGCGTTGAAATCGGCCTTCAATTCCCCCTTGAGCACAGGCGTCTGATGAGAGCGTGCGATTTCGGCCACACTGACTTCCGCGCCCGAGCCGATGTCGCCAACCCCGAAATCTTCGGCCTCGTCCAAAGCCTTGAACCCGGCCGCCAGCATCCGCCGATGCGCGCGGCTGGCGTGCTGAGCATCGAGCGCATCGGCGATTGTTTGGAGTGATTGCTTGTATTCCTGGCAAGCCGAATAGATCGCACCCCGTTGAGCTAGTTCAAATCCGTGACGGTTGAGCGCGTCGACCTGTCGACAGATTGCCACGAACTCGGGTGTTCGTTCCGCGAATCCAAGTTCGATGCGTTGCGATTCGATTTTGGGAGCGGCTGCCAAGCGCGCGTCGGCGGGCTGCGGTCCCGCAGTCATCGCGCCGTCACTCAGTTTCGGCATCGCTCCGTCGGACGCGGGGGGAAGCCGATGCACCGTGGGTATCGAGTCCGATATGCCGCATGCCGCGGCCACGACTGCATTTTTTGCAACGGACGAGATCTCATTTCCCGGACCTGCGAGGTCTGGGGCATCAGGCAGAGGGATCGGGCGTACTTGCGCCAGATGCACGCGGAGCGGTTCGCCCGCGACATCGCCCGCGGCCGCCGCCGGGTAGCCCACGGGCATTACGCGCGACTGCCCATGACTAGACTTTCCCAGAGCACTATCCATTGAATTGGCAGGCTCAATCGCAACCGGGAGCATTTGAACTTCGCCGTACGCTTGCACCGCAAACACATGCGCCGCCGGCATCGGGGCCCTCGCCGCGGGAGGCTCCGGCGCGGGCCCGCCGCAGCCCACGCTGAACCAAATCCCGAAAGCGGGCACCAGCAGCCGTGCCGCGCGAGTCACGCATTTTCGATCCATAGGTCAACCGTGGACTCACGTGTTGCGGGGGGCGCCAGCGTTTGCACCCAGTTTATCTCATAGAACCGAATCGTCCGTTGCCATCGGAAGGTTTGATTGAAACCGCCCGTTACGCATGCCGTTCGCGCGATGCGCGGTCATCAAGTCGGCAAAACTAGAACCACCGGAACCGCGGGCATCGAAAGACGCCGCACTCTCCGAACTACGCACACGATCGGCGCCAACCGCACAATCGGAACAATCGTTTTGCGCGGAATTCGGCGCGAGAGCATCAGACGCACCGCGTCAGCCGGCCACTGGCGACTGATTGCGTCTGCTTTTGGCAAAGAATCACCGCATCACGGGCAAGTTCGCCCCCTAGGATCGACGATGGCTGGTCGGTGCGGATCGACTTCACCACTTCCTTCAACTCGGCGACGAATCCATCCAGCGGATCGCCGCTGCCCAGCTTCGGACGCTCAACTTTACCCTTATTGTCGAGCACGGTAAGCGGCGTTGCGACGTGCGGCTGGTCGCCGATCACGGCGAAACCGAAGAGCAGCGTCGCCCCTTCCAAGTAGATTTCAAACGCATTGGTGAATGACCGCCCCTGTTGCGCAAGCGCGCCGCTAACCGCACCGACCACTAGCTCCGGATCGTCGAACAGGAATTGCGTCTGCACGAACTCGACCACCTGGCCGCGCATCCGGCCACGGCTGTAGACGGCCGTCGGCATCCCGCAGGCGAGCCGAATGAAATGCGCGTCGTGAACGTGCAGGTCCAGCAGCGGGCCGCCGATTTTTTGCGGGTCATAAAAATCCGGCAACCAGAGCGGATCGGAGATGATTCGCTTGAGCTGCGCCCCGAGCAAACGGCCATATTTGCCGTCGCGGATCGCGCGATAGGCGAAGGCATACTCGGGCATGAAGGGCAGCACGTGACCGACGAGCAGTTGCTTGCCCGCCTTTTCCGCCGCGGCGACCATCCGATTTGCGTCGGCGGGCCGCAGGGCGATCGGCTTCTCGCAGAAGACATGCTTCCCCGCGGCAAGGGCCGCCAGGGCCACGTCGCAATGCAGCGCGGGAGGCAGGCAGATATCCACCACGTCGATCTGCGGATCGGCGAGCATTTCATCCAGCTCGCGATACGTCGCGATGCCGGAAAGGTCCATCATTGTGCCGGCAGGGCCGAAGTTTCCCTTGATGCCGCGCCAGTCGCCCGCCAACCGTTTCTGCTCTTTCTCGCAAAGCGCTCGGACCCTCGCCCCGGCCACCTTCTGGTAGCAAAGGTAATGGATCATGCCCATAAAGCCGATGCCGGCGATGCCAATGCGGAGCATAAGTTTTAGTTCTGAAGCCGGAAATAATCTCGTTTAGCCGCGACCCACAAGTGGAGCGCGGCCGCCGACACGTGAAATCCATGACAGCACGTTGCGGCCATTGTGAGAATTGACCGCATCGATGTAAAGGACCTTCGCGCTACGGCTGGTCGGCCGTTGTGGCCGGTCTCCGACCGAGCCGCATGCATCGACCGAAGGTCTCCAGTGACGCGAGAACGGGTCGCGGAGACCTGCGGTCGCCGATTGGGCGGGGTCCGGAGACCCTCGCCCAACCGCGGACTTTCGCCGCGCCCTTGAATGCGATCCGACTGCGGCCTATAAATCTGAGTTGGCACACTTCGAGCCGAAGTGGCGGAATTGGCAGACGCGCTAGCTTCAGGAGCTAGTTCCCGTAAGGGAGTGGAGGTTCAAGTCCTCTCTTCGGCATCTTTGCAGGACAAGGACTCGTTCTTCGAGGGGAATGGATTCATGGCCTCGCAGACCTTTTTGCATGGACACCCCAGCGGCTCCGAAATTGACTCGCAGCCGCAAATCGCGAATACGTCCGCGGATCATTGGATCACTCCCGGCGGAATCCGTGTTTCGTTTCGTGCGGAGCCGCTTCTTCCTGGGCATCGCACCGCCGATCCGCGCGACCTCTGGCTGCATCAGGAACATGCTCGGCTGAATCTGCTGCGCGGGTTCGACGAATTGCTCTGTCTGGAAGGTTTGCACGGCGTCGAGCATTTGCCGCATCAGATCGAGACGGTTCGCAAGGTCTTGCGGCATTTTCGGGGCCGGGTGTTGCTGGCGGACGAGGTCGGTCTAGGCAAAACCATCGAGGCGTGTTTGCTGCTCCGCGAGTATCTGCTGCGCGGCATGGCGCGGCGCGTGTTGATCCTGGTGCCAGCGCCGCTCGTTTCGCAATGGCACGAGGAGTTGAGCAGCAAATTCGACCTGGAGTTCACCATTCCGAAGGGCGTCACGGCCGATCGCGCCGAGTTCTGGTCGCGGCACGACCGCGTGCTGGCATCGTTGGCATTCGTGAAGGTCAAGAAGCGATCGGCGATCGTGGCGGCTCAGCCTTGGGATCTGGTTATCGTCGACGAGGCTCACCACTGCAAGAACCGGGCGACGCTGAATTGGCAACTCGTCAACTCGCTGCAACGGCGGTTCATGTTCTTGCTCTCCGCGACCCCCGTCCAGAACAATCTGCTCGAACTCTACAACTTGCTCACGCTGTTGGTCCCCGGCCACCTGCGAACCGAATCCGATTTCAAGAGGCAGTATGTCAAACGCGGCAATCCGCGCGATGCGCTCAACCGCGAACGACTGCGTTCGTTGCTGGGCGAAGTGATGGTGCGCAACACAAGGAGCCTTGTGCAACTCGAACTTCCGCCGCGCTATGCCCAGACCGTGCTGGCCAAGCCCGCGGAGGCCGAAGCCGAGCTATATCGGAAACTGACGGAATTTTTGCGCAGGCGCGGCAGCGGGCTGGTGAACGGCGGAAAGGTGAACCGTGTCGAGCCGACCGACGACGACGCGGCGGACGACTTGGGGGAGCCTGATCCCACCGCCCATGCGATCGGTTCCGTCACCGGGTCTGCGGCGCCGGTTTCGCGGATGCAGTTGAGCAGCTTGCTCGCCGCGCAGGGCAGTCACCCGATGGCCGTGTCTATGTCGCTGGAGCGGATCGCAGGCTCGGATCCCGAGGTTGTCGTGCTAGCCCGTTTGGCCGCGTCGATCGGGGAGTCAGCAAAGGACGCTCGTTTGCTGGAATTGGTCCAGCAGACACGAGGGCATAAGCTGCTGATCTTCGTCAACTTTCGCCGAACGCTCGCCCACATCGCAGGGCTGCTTCAGGCGCAGGGCCTGGCGTTTTCCGTATTTTCCGGCGAGCAGACGGCCCACGAAAAAGACGAAGCCGTTGCCGCCTTTCGCGACCGCCTGCCGATCATGCTCTGCACGGAGTCGGGAGGCGAAGGACGCAATTTGCAGTTCGCCGACACGCTGATCAACTACGATCTCCCCTGGAACCCGATGAAGATTGAACAAAGGATCGGCCGCGTGCATCGCTTCGGCCAGACGCGCGAGGTGTTTGTCTTCAACCTCTGCACGGCCAATTCGTTGGAAGCCCGCATTCTGAACGTGCTGAACGAGAAAATTCGCATGTTCGAGCTGGTCGTGGGCGAAGTCGGCTCGATCTTGGGCAACCTGGAGGAGGGCGATCAGTTCGAGTCGCTGGTGCTCAATCTCTGGCTCCGTTCTCGCGACGACGCCGAACTCGAGCAGTCGTTCGCGACGCTGGGCGAAACACTGCTCGAAGCCCAAGAACAATACGTGCAAGCCAAGGAATTGGACGAAGCCTTGTTTGGCGAGGATTTTCAATAACCATGTCCGTCACTGCCCTCGATCACGATTTGCAGGTGTTTGCCATTGAACTGTTCGAACGCAGCGGCGGCGTCGCCGATTGGCCCGTGCCGGAGATTCCCGGTTCGGTCGTGACGCCGCTCGAGGTGGCGACCGCCGCGCAACTGCCGGGCGAAGAGTTTTCGCTAGGCTTGACGGCGGCCCCGGAAACGCTGCAAGTCGGTCTCGGGGGCGAGTTTCTCGACGTAGCGGCCCGCGTGCTGAGCGCAGCCGTCCCGCGTGACGGTTCGTTTTGCATTTCGGAACGGTACCTCACCAGCCGCGACCTAACAGACAGAATCGTCCACACGTTCGGCTGGCAAAACGCCCGTGCTAAATGGCGCGAGGCCGAGCCGGCAACGGTCGAATATCACCGGTGGACGCTGCTGGGCTCGCTGCGGTCGGAGGACGTATGGGAAGCGATGTTCCGCTTCGGGGTGAACACGGAAAGCCAAGCCATCATCGAATTGCCGGACGTATTTCAGGAGCCGGACATACTCGGCGAGGACCCGGCACGTGCGCCCGACGAACCGACCACCTTTGCCACGGCGATCGCCGAAGGGAAGCGGCGACTGATCATGACGTCGGCCGAGTTCGTCCGCCGGATCGAACAGCGGCTGGAACGGGACCGCAAGCGATTGCAGGATTATTATCGAGCCTTATCGCGCGAAGCGAACGGCTCGAAGCGGCGCGCGGCGGCGGCTCCATCACCCGAGGAAATCGCCGCCAAGAAGCGGGCGGTGGATCTCGAGTTGCGTCGCAAGCTGGCGGAAATGAACGAAAGCTACGCCCTGCGGGCCGAATTGCGACCGGTGGTCTTGGCCAGGGTCCGTCTTCCGGCGCTCGTCGTCCCCGTCGTGATCCAGCGGAAACAAGCGGTCCGCGAATACCGCCTGTATTGGAACTCGCTGCTCAAGAAACTCGAGCCGCTGTCTTGCAGCCGCTGCCGTCGCGCCACCTTTTCAGCGACCTTTACCAATGAGACCGTCGATCTGCTATGTGCGGCCTGCGCGGAAAGAACGTGAGCCGGTGTTCCCGTACAATTGTTCATCTGTGCCGAGGCAAAGAATTCAAAAATGCTCCTCGGCCTCGCTAATGGCCAGATCGCTTAGCCCCGGCGCGCGGCGGCCGGCGCTGCGCTGCCAGTTGTCGATGGTCGGGTGGTCTAGGACGATCGCCGGGACGGTGAAGAGGAAGTACCGCGACAGGGCGTGAACGAATGGTTCATAAGTCGCGCGCAGCTCCGCGAGCTTTGCCTCGGCGACGGACTCTTCGTGCATCGGCAGGCCCTCGGCGAGCAATTGCTCCCGGAGCCGGCCGAGCTGGTCGGTCGTCAGGCGATTCGGCGCGAAGTCGCTCGGCCGCAGCTTGAGCACCAGCGACAGATCGACCACCGCATGCCGCGACATCGCAAACGTGAGCTGGGCGCGATACGGATCGACGCCCTTCACGGCGGCGAGCAGAAAAGTGCAGGTGTCGAGCATCGTCGTCACCGCCGCCAGCCACGACTGGTTGTCGTGCTGCGAACGATAATAGCCCAACAGCGGAAACGACAGGTGGCTCTCGAGCAACTCGGCCGACCAGCGCTCCCATTCGGCCAGCAATTGGTCGGCGACCGCCATGTTGCCGGTGCGGGCCAGCCGGAGCAGCACCTCGCCGGCGCTGGGAGGCGAGCCGGCTCGGGCGTCCATGAGCGAAATCGTCACCTCGCGCCGCGAGAACGCCTGATACACAACCGGCATGTAACTGATCACCAAGGCCAGAAATCCAAACCCCATTCCCGTCTCGACCACTGCCAAAAACCGGCCTAGGGGCGAAATAGGAGTTATGTCGCCGTAGCCGAGGGTGAAGAACGTGACTCCGCTCCAATAAACATAAGTCGAGAAGTTAAGTGCCGCGACGGGATGCATCGCGTCGGACGTGTGCATGACGGTGCCCAGCGACCAATGCAAGAGCGCGAAGCCGACGATCAGGGCCACCACCCAATTGGCGAACAGCCCCAACAGCGACATCGGCCCGAACCAAGCGAGCGCCGCCTCGCGACGTTTTCCCTTCGGGATCAAGAGCGCGACGATCCGCCAAATAGCCCAAAACCTGCGATAGTAAAACCGGGCATAGCGAAAGCGGTGCATGACCTGCCGCGGCAGCACCGTGGCCTCGAAGGCGTCGATCAGCATCAGCAGAATGAGCAGCACGCTGGCGACGGAAACAAGCCACATGGTCGGAGGTCGGAGGTCAGAGGTCGGAGGTCGCCCCAGTTACCCGCGTCGATTGCGACGGGATGGCCGGCCAGCCGGAGGTCGAGCATTGGAGCGAGTGGCACTTGGCAAGTGACAAAGTATAGCGAAGAATCGTGCCAACGTCGCGCGGTTTCGAGATTTGACCCGCCTTCCAAACGGTTGAGCAGCGACCTGTGGCGCCCGTTTCGAAAGATAGGGTGATGGCTCGCCGGCCTTGCGAACACACAGGCAATCCCGGCAGGGTGTTTCATGCCCTGGTATAATAGCCAGCATGGGGAATCCATTCGGGATAGCTCTGCAAGCGCTCATCGCAATTGGCGTCAGCCTGGTTTTCGCGAAGATCGTGAAAGCCAGCTTGAAAGTGTCGATCGGCTTGGGATGTTTCTATGCCGGATATGAAATGGCCGTTGTCGGCGTGATTACGGGTCACATCGAATCTTGCCATGTTGGGATGTTCGTCGTTTTTGTCGGCACCATCCTCATCTTGGCAAAGCTGTTTTTTCCTTGACAAACCCACCACCGGTATCACTACCTATCCGACGAGAGATTTGACTCGCGGCGGCGGTTTGTGGTAGCTTGAATATCCCCGGTGTGGGATTTTGGGAAGGTCTTCACGCCATTGAGAGAACCCCGCCGAATTCCCGACCACTCTTGACAACGTGGACCGATTCCCCTGATGGGCTTTTGGGGATTATCATGGAGTCTGATTCCGGGCCACGCCCTTCGGACTTCAGTCTACCGCGGAGAGATTGATGATGCAGATATTGCTACCCAGAGCGATGCTGGCAGTGGTCGGAGCACTCTTGCCGACCGCGGCTTGGGCGGCCGAGATCGAGTTCAATCGCGACATCCGGCCGATTATCTCGGAGACTTGCTTCCGCTGCCACGGTCCGGACAGCGCCGCGCGGAAAGCGGATTTGCGGTTTGATCGCCGCGAGGTGGCGGTCAAGGCTGGGGCGATCGTGCCGGGCCAGCCCGATAAGAGCGAGATGATCCACCGCATCTTCTCGACCGATCCGGACGAGATGATGCCGCCCCCCGCTTCGCACAAGACGCTCACCGCGGCCCAGAAAGATTTGCTCAAGCGCTGGGTCGCCGCCGGGGCCGAGTATCAGCCGCTTTGGTCGTTCATTGCGCCTAAGCGGCCCGAGTTGCCGGCGGTGAAGAACGAAGGTTGGGTCAAGAACCCGATCGACCGATTCATTTTGGCGAAGCTGGAGCAGAACGGCTTGCAACCGTCCCCGGAAGCCGATCGCCGAACGCTTGCCCGCCGAGCGGCGCTCGATCTCACGGGCCTGCCGCCGACGACCGAAGTGGTCGAGCAGTTTCTTAACGACACCTCGCCAGACGCCTACGAAAAATATGTCGATCGCTTGCTGGCCTCGCCGCGCTGGGGAGAGCACCAGGCGCGCTACTGGCTCGACGCCGCCCGCTACGCCGATTCCAACGGCATCCATTTCGACAACTATCGCGAGATGTGGTCGTTCCGCGATTGGGTGATCAACGCCTTCAATCGCAACGAGCCGTTCGATCAATTCACCATTGAGCAATTGGCGGGCGACCTGTTGCCGGACCGCACGCTGGAGCAGCAGATCGCCTCGGGCTTCAATCGCTGCAACATCACGACGAACGAAGGAGGCGCGATCCCCGAGGAGTATCTCGTGCTGTACGCCCGCGATCGGACGGAAACGACGTCGCAAGTTTGGCTGGGGCTGACGACCGGCTGCGCGGTCTGCCACGACCATAAATTCGATCCGATCCCGCAAAAGGAGTTTTATCAGCTTTCGGCGTTTTTCAACAACACACCGCAGGCCGGGATGGATGGCAACGTGAAGGACACGCCGCCGGTGATCTTCGTTCCGCAGCCGGAAGACCGGCCGCGCTGGAAAGAAATTGCGGCCGAATCGCCGACCCTCCGCAAGGAAGTGGACGAGCGGAAAATGACCGCCCGCGCCGATTTCGACAAATGGGTGGCCGGCGCGTCGGCGGACAAGATCGCGGCCATGGTGCCGACCGAGAGCTTGCAGTTGGAGGCCCGGCTCAGTGAAGGAAAGGGCAAGCCGCTGAGCATGACGTTCGACGGACAGGAGCGGTCGCTCGCGGCAAGCTCGGGAGTCGGCTGGGATGCCGGGCATATCGCCGAGCAGTGCTTCAAGAGCAAGTCCGGCGAGGCCCTCGAAATCGCCGAGGCCGGCGACTTCGACCTGGACCAACCGTACTCGGCCGCCGCCTGGGTGAAGCTCACGAAAGGGGGCCAGTTCGGCTCGGTGTTTGCCCGCATGGACGACGAGCACGACTATCGCGGCTGGGACCTGTGGATCGAGAACGGCCGCGTCGGGGCACATCTGATCAATTCATGGGACAAAGACGCCATCAAGGTCCTTTCGAACAGCACGATCAACCCTCGCGACTGGAACCACCTGATGGTCACCTATGACGGCTCGCGAAAGGCCGATGGGCTAAAAATCTACATCAACGGCATCGCCCAGCCGACGCAGGTGATGGTGGATCGCTTAAAGAGCACCACTCGAACCACCGTCCCCTTCAAGATCGCGCAACGCAATAAGTCATCTCGCCTCGACGCTGCACTGATTCAAGACGTGCGAATCTACAGCCGAGCGTTGTCAACCCCTGAGGCGACTCAATTGGCCCAAGCCACGCGCGCTGCGTGGTTGGTCAGCAAATCGAAACGAACGCCGAAGGAAACCGACGAACTGCTCGGCTGGTGGCTCGCGGCCGAGGACAAGCCGACGCAAGAACTCGTCGGTCGGCTCACCGGACTCGAACAGGAAGAGCAGGCGATGAAGACCCGCGGCGCCGTCGCTCAAGTCATGCAAGAGAAGAAAATGGAGCCGACGGCGTTCGTTTTGTATCGGGGCGAATACGACAAGCATCGCGATGCGGTGAAGGCGGACACTCCCACCGCGCTGCCGCCGATGCCGCCTGACTCGCCAAAGAATCGCCTCGGGCTGGCCCGCTGGCTCGTGAGCCCCGAGCAGCCGCTCACGGCACGGGTGACGGTGAACCGGTTCTGGCAAGAGATTTTCGGCACGGGGATCGTCCGCACGGCCGGAGATTTCGGCTCGGCGGGTGAGCCGCCGTCGCACCCCGAGCTGCTCGATTGGCTGGCAGTCGAGTTCCGCGACTCGGGTTGGGACGTGAAAAAGTTCTTCCGCCTGATCGTGACGTCGGCAACGTATCGGCAATCGGCCGCATTGGCGCCCGAGAAGCTCGAAAAAGATTCACAGAACCGTCTGCTTTCGCGCGGCCCACGGTTTCGCATGGATGGCGAGATGATTCGCGATTATGCGCTCGCCGCCAGCGGCTTGCTCTCGCCGAAGATTGGTGGGCCAAGCGTGCGGCCGTATCAGCCTCCAAAGGTGTGGGAGGCTGTCGCGATGCCGGAGAG